>NZ_MKUG01000199.1 GCF_001897685.1 Thiobacillus sp. 65-1402 | reverse complement strand
TTCAGGGTCAGTCCCTGCTGTTTGGAGAAATACATCGCCAGATCGAGCATGTCGGTATCGGAGAGGTTTTTCGCCTGGCCGGCCATGATGGGATTCTTGCGCTTGCCGGAGCGGTAATCCTTGAGCGCCTGGTAGAGATAATCGCGGTGCTGGCCCGCCAGTTTGGGAAAGGATGCCACGGTACTGACCCCGTCCGCACCGTGGCAGGCAGCGCAGCTGGCCGACTTGGCCTTGCCGGCCTCGTAGTTGCCCTTGGCATGCGCCGCCGGGGAAGCGCCCAGTGCAATCACGGCGAGGATGAAGCATGTCTTTTTCATGGGGCCTCCTCAGTTGGCAGCGCCGCTGTACGACGACGCGTAATACGCCGCGAGATCGTCCATGTCCCGCTCGGACAGGCTGCCCGCGATGGCCGTCATGCTGGGGTGGCTGCGTTCGCCGCTTTTATAGGCTTTGAGTGCCGCCACGATATAATCGGCGTGCTGCCCGCCGAGCTTGGGAACGCTGTATACGCTGGGATAGGCGGTACGCCAGCCGGCAATGCCATGACAACCGGCGCACATCGAGGTTTTAAGCTGTCCGGCCCGGGGGTCGCCCGCTGCCTGGGCCGGCACGGCCAACAGCAGCAGCGCGGATGCACACAACGTCATCGTGGTGAATTTCATCTTCCCCTCGCTCTCTCTGGTTGAGTTGTCGTTGCGCCCCTGTCCGACACGGGATTTGCGACTGATTATAGGTTGCCCGCAACAGGAAGCCATGCAAAAACTCCTTTGCTACAAATAGTTATAGTCTTATCCGCCAATATGCTTCTGGAGTCTGCGTGATCGATCTCAAAGCCTGTCCGCTCTGGCTTTACCGCCTGCTGCCCTTCCTGCGCTGGTGGCCCAACGTCACCCCGCAGACCTTCAAGGCCGATACCGTCGCGGCATTCACCGGCGCACTCATTGTGCTGCCGCAGGCGGTGGCGTTCGCCACCATCGCCGGGCTGCCCCCCGAATATGGCCTGTATGCGGCGATGCTGCCCGCCATCGTCGGCGCATTGTGGGGATCGAGCTGGCACCTGGTGTCGGGGCCGACGACGGCGATCTCGATCGTGGTGTTCGCCTCGATCAGCCCGCTGGCCGAACCCGGCAGTCCGCAATTCATCGGCCTGGTGCTCACGCTCACCTTCCTGGCCGGCCTGATCCAGCTGGCAATGGGCCTGGCCCGCCTCGGCGCGCTGGTCAACTTCATCTCGCATACCGTCATCATCGGCTTCACCGCAGGCGCGGCCATCCTCATCGCCGCCAGCCAGATCAAGAATTTCTTCGGTCTCGACGTGCCGCGCGGCGCCCACTTCCACGAAGTGCTGATCCATTTCGGCAGCCACCTCGCCGACATCCAGCCCTGGGTGATGGCGGTAGGCGCGGTCACGCTGGCGTCGGGCATCCTCGCCAAGCGCTACCTGCAGAAGCTGCCCTACATGATCGTCGCCATGGTGGCGGGCAGCGTGGTGGCGGCCATCCTCAACGCCGAATACGGCGCCAACACAACTGGCATCAAAACCGTCGGCGCGCTGGCGGCCTCGTTCCCGCCGCTGTCGCTACCCGACTTCTCACTCAACGCGATCAAGCAGACCCTGTTCCCCGCCACCATCATCGCGATCCTGGCATTGACCGAGGCGGTGGCGATCGCGCGCTCGGTGGCGATCAAGTCCGACCAGCGCATCGACAGCAACCAGGAATTCGTCGGCCAGGGGTTGTCCAACATCGCCGGCAGCTTCTTCTCCGGCTATGCCTCCAGCGGCTCGTTCAACCGCAGCGGCGTGAATTACGCCGCGGGCGCCAAGACGCCGCTGGCCGCCGCGATGTCGGCAGTGTTTCTGCTGCTGATCGTGCTGCTGGTGGCGCCGCTCGCCGCCTACCTGCCGGTGCCGTCGATGGCGGCGATCCTGTTCATCGTGGCGTGGAGCCTGATCGACTTCCACCACATCGGCGAAATCTTCAAGCGCCACAAGCGCGAACGCATCGTGCTCGCGCTGACCTTCGCCGGCACCCTGATCGACCTGGAAAAAGGCATCTTCCTCGGCATTCTGGTGTCGCTGCTGTTCTACCTGTACCGCACCTCGCAGCCGTCGATCCGCGAACTGGTGCCGCTCGCGTTCGAACTCGACAATCCGCGCCGCAAATTCGTGCCGGTCACGACAGGCGCGTCCACCTGTCCGCAGATGGCCATACTGAGGGTCGAGGGTTCGATCTTCTTCGGCGCGGTCGAACACGTGCAGCAGCACTTCCGCAACGTCGACGAGGCCGACCCGAAAAAGAAGAACCTGCTGATCACCGCGCGGGCGATCGGCTTCATCGACCTCGCCGGCGCCGAACTCCTGTCGAAGGAAGCCACCCGCCGCCGCAAGCTCGGCGGCGGCCTGTATCTGGTGGGGGTGCAGCCGGATTTCTGCGAAATGCTGCGCCGCAGCGGCCAGGTCGACACCGTGGGGGAGGACCAGATATTCAAGCACAAGGGCGAGGCGATTCAGGCGATCTACCCGCGGCTCGACAACGAAATCTGCCGCCGCTGCACGGCGCGGATCTTCCAGGAGTGCCACGTCGCACTGCCCGACGGAACGCCGCGCAGCCTCAGCGACCGCGAGCTGGCTGCGCGCGCCGCCACACCCACGGCGGGATAGGCGCGGGATCCTGCCACAGCCCGATGCCCGCGCGGCGCGCTTCGTCCTGCAGCGGCCGCATCGCCCGGCGCGGATTGCGCGATGACGCCCAGGCGTAACCGCGCCGCACCAGTTCCTCGTTCACCGGCAGCGCGCCGACCCCGAGCCTGCCCAGCCTGCGGCCGTAAACATCGGTGGCAACGACCTCGAGCGTCGCGCGCTGCTGCAATGCCATGCCCTCGAGCGCGCGGGTGGCCGCCTCGCCATACGGCTGCCCCTTTTCCGGCGCGTCGATGTCGACCAGGCGCACCTTGAGGAAGGCCCGCGCTGCGGGGAGATAGCGGTCCGGTTTGAACAGCAGGGTATCGCCGTCGATCACCACCACGACAACACCGGTCAGCGTTTCCGCCCACGCCGCACCGGCGGCGAGCAGCAGGAACAGCGCAAGCAGGCGTCTCAACTCGCGAGCATCTCGGCAGCGTGCTGCCGCGTCGTCGCGGTGATCTTGAGTCCACCGAGCATGCGCGCGATTTCCTCCACCCGCGCGCCGGCATCGAGCAACTCGATGTTGGACGAGACGAAGCCGCCGTTGGCCTGCTTGGCCACGCGCAAGTGCTGCGAACCGCGCGCCGCCACCTGCGGCAGGTGGGTGATGACCAGCACTTGTCGGGTTGCGCCCAGCTTCGCCAGCCGCCGCCCGACCGCCTCGGCCACGCTGCCGCCGATGCCGACATCGACTTCGTCGAAGATCAGCGTCGGCACGCCGGCCACGCCCGACAGCGCGGTCTGGATCGCCAGGCTGATGCGCGACAGCTCGCCGCCCGACGCCACCTTGCCGAGCGGCCCCGGCGGCAGGCCGGGATGGCTGGCCACCAGAAAGCCCACGTCCTCCAGTCCGTGCGCGCGCGGCTCGCCGGTCGGCGCAAGCACGATGTCGAGCCGGCCGCCGGCCAGCGCGAGTTCGTCCATCGCCGCCGTCACCTGCTTCGACAGCGCCGTCGCCGCCTTGCGGCGCAGCGCGCCGAGCTGACCCGCATCGCTCTGGTATCGCGCCAGGGCTGCATCTTCGCTTGCCTGCAGCGCATCGAGATCGTCGCCGGCCGCCAGGGCGGCCAATCGCATCTCGAACTGCTCCAGCAAACCGGCCAGCGCATCCGGCTGCACGCGGTGCTTGCGCGCCAGCCGGTGCATGTCGGCAAGCCGCCGGTCGAGTTCGGCCAGCCGCTCGGGATCGGGATTGAGGTTGCCGGCGTAGCGGCGCAGCGCATGCACCGCCTCGGTCAAATCGGCGCTGGCCGAATTCAGCAGCGCGGCGACCTCCTTCAGGCTGTCGTCCACCGCCTGCATGCCGTCGAGCCGCGCGCTCATTTCGCCAAGCTGTCTGGCCACCGCCGCCTCGCCCTCGTCCAGCCCCTCGATCAGCGCATGGCTGCCTTGCAGCAGCGTGGTGACGTGCGCCAGCCGCGCGTGTTCGGCCTGGATCTCGTCCCAGCGCGCGAGGTCGTCGCCGAGCGCGCGCAACTCCTCCACCGCCAGCCGCAGCCCCTCGCGTTCGATCTGCCGCGCCTGGCCGTGGGTTTCGGCGTCCAGGCGCTGCTGTCGCGCCGCCTGCCAGGCGTGCCAGGCGGCGTTGACCGTCATGGCCAGCGGCTGTGCGCCGGCATACGCATCGAGCACCTCGCGCTGCGCCTGCGGACGCAGCAGCGCGTGATGCGCGTGCTGGCCGTGGATGTCGAGCAGAAAATCGGCGGCTTCCTTCAACTGCGCCAGCGGCGCGGCGCTGCCGTTGATGAAGGCGCGCGAACGGCCGCCGGCGTCGATCACGCGGCGCAGGATCAAGACATCGCCGTCCGCCGCGAAGCCGGCTTCGTCGAGCCAGGCCGCCAGCGCAGGCAGGCCGTCGATCGCGAATTCGGCGGCGATCTCGGCACGCGGTGCGTCCTGCCGCACTACGCCCCCCTCGGCGCGGTCGCCCAGCGCCAGCGCCAGCGCGTCGACCAGGATCGATTTGCCGGCGCCGGTCTCGCCGGTGAGCACGGTCAGTCCCGGCGCGAAGTCGAGCTCGACCGATTCGACCAGCAGGTAGTTGCGGATGGAAAGATGCGACAGCATGGGAACGCGCAGCGCGTTAAAGCTTCTTGCCCCAGTGCAGCTTCTGCCGCAGGGTGTCGTAATAGCTGTAGGAATGCGGATGCAGCAGCGTGACCGGGTGGCTGGCACGGGTGATCCACACATGGTCGCCGCTCTTGAGGTCGAAATGTTGCTGGCCGTCGAAGTGGACGCGCGCGTCGTCGGCGTAGGTCAGGTGCAGCTCGATGCGCGCATGGCTGCTGACCACGATGGGGCGCGCCGACAGCGTGTGCGGACAGATCGGCACCAGCGCCATCGCCTCCAGCGTCGGATGCATGATCGGTCCGCCGGCCGACAGCGCATAGGCCGTGGTGCCGGTCGGGCTGGTGACCACCAGGCCGTCGGCGCGCTGGCTGTAGACGAATTCGCTGTTGATGGAAATTTCCAGGTCGATCAGGCGGCCCGAGCCGCCCTTGCCCACCACCACGTCGTTGAACGCAGTGGACTCGAATACGCGCTCGCCGCCGCGGCGAACCTGGCCATTCAGCAGGATGCGCTCTTCCGCCATGTACTGGCCGCTGAGGATTTCCGCCACCGCATCGTACATGTGCTCAACCGTGATGTCGGTGAGAAAGCCCAGCCGCCCCTGGTTGATGCCGATCAGCGGCACCCCGCGCGGCGCCAGTTCGCGCGCGATCGACAGCATGGTGCCGTCGCCGCCCAGCACCACGACCGCATCGCTGTCGATCGCCAGGTCGTGCAGATTGCGGGTGGGAAACGCCTCGATCCCCAGATGTTCGGCGGTCTGACAGGCAAGCAGAACCGCATGCCCGCGCCCCCGCAGAAATTCCCCCAGCGCCCGAACCGGGGCTTCCATGCCCTGATTGTTGTATTTGCCGACAAGACCGACGGTATGGAAAGGGGTTTGCATGAGGGCCGATTATAAGGCGAGATGCAGGTTGCAAGATTCAAGGTACAAACGATTCATCGCCAGGCGAGAAACGGCTCGCTTTGCCTGCACCTTGAATCTTGAATCCTGGATCTTGTCTCTCGAATCTTGCAACCTGCATCTCGCCTATATAATCTCCCCATGCTCACCGACCGCGCCCGCATCCTGCTGAAAACCCTGGTTGAACGGTATATTGCCGAAGGTGAACCGGTGGGCTCGCGCACCCTGTCCCGGCACTCTGGGCTGGAGCTGTCGCCGGCGAGCATCCGCAACGTCATGGCCGACCTCGAGGAAATGGGTTTCGTCGCCAGCCCGCACACCTCGGCCGGGCGGGTGCCGACGCCGCGCGGCTACCGCTTCTTTGTCGATACGCTGCTGACGGTGCGCCCGCTGGCGCAGGTCGAAGTCAGCCAGCTCGAAAACAGCCTGACCTCGTCCGACCCGCAACGGCTGATGACGGCGGCCTCCACCCTGTTGTCCGACCTCAGCCGGTTTGCCGGCCTGGTGATGACGCCGCGGCGCAGCCCGGCGTTCCGCCAGGTCGAATTCATCAGCCTGTCCGACAAGCGCATCCTGCTCATCATCGTCACCATGGAAGGCGAGGTCGAGAACCGCGTCATCCTCACCGAACAGCCCTACAGCGCCTCCGCCCTGACCGAGGCGGCCAATTATTTCAACCAGAATTTCGCCGGTCACAGCTTCGACCAGGTGCGCACGAAGCTGCGCGACGAACTCGGCCGCATGCGCGACGACATCACCCGCCTGATGGCGGCGGCGGTGGATGCCGGCAGCCAAGCGCTCGACGCCAGCCAGGAAAACGTGGTGGTGTCCGGCAGCCGCAAGCTGCTCGACGTGCAGGATCTCTCCAGCAACATGGGCAGCCTGCGCCGCCTGTTCGACGCCTTCGAGCAGAAGACCGGGCTGCTGCGACTGCTCGACCAGTCGCGCACCGCCGCCGGGGTGCAGATCTTCATCGGCGGCGAATCCGAGCTGCTGCCGCTCGACGAATGCAGCCTGGTCACCGCGCCCTATTCGGCCGACGGCCAGGTGGTCGGCACGCTCGGCGTCGTCGGCCCCACCCGCATGGCCTACGAACGCGTGGTGCCAATCGTCGACATCACCGCCAAACTTTTATCGAGCGCGCTGTCGCATCATTGATGAGCTATTTCAAAGAACCCGAATACGCCCACGGCCAGCCCGCCCGCACCGGCATCCTGCTGGTCAACCTCGGCACCCCCGAGGCGCCCACCGCCCAGGCGCTGCGGCCTTACCTGAAGCAGTTCCTGTCCGACCCGCGCGTGGTGGAAATCCCGCGCGCCGTGTGGTGGCCGATCCTCAACGGCATCATCCTCAACACCCGGCCGAAAAAATCGGCCGCGAAATACGCCGCGGTCTGGACCAAGGACGGCTCGCCGCTCAAGGTCCACACCGAAAAGCAAGCCAAGCTGCTGAAGGGCTGGCTGGGCGTGAAAATCGCCGCCCCGCTCATGGTCGAATTCGCGATGCGCTACGGCAACCCGGCCATCCCCGACACCTTGGCGCGGATGAAGGCCGCCGGCTGCGACCGCATCCTGATCCTGCCCGCCTACCCGCAATACGCCGCCTCCAGCACCGCCACCGCATTCGACATGGCGTTTGCCTGGCTGCAGCAAGTCCGCAACCAGCCGGCGCTGCGCACGCTCAAGCACTACCACGACCACCCCGCCTACATCCAGGCGCTGGCCGCCAACATCCGCGATTACTGGCAGATGCACGGCCGCCCCGACGTATTGCTGATGAGCTTCCACGGCGTGCCGCGCTATACGCTCGACAAGGGCGACCCCTACCACTGCGAATGCCGGAAGACCGGGCGCCTGCTGGCGCAAGCGCTGGGACTCGACCCGAAGCAATATCGCCTCACTTTCCAGTCGCGCTTCGGCCGCGCCGAATGGCTGCAGCCCTACACCGACAAGACGCTGGGGGAACTCGGCCGAGCCGGTACAGGCCGCGTCGACGTGGTCGCGCCGGGCTTCACCGCCGACTGCCTGGAAACCCTGGAAGAACTGGCGATGGAAGGCCGCGCCAGCTTTCTCGAAGCCGGCGGCAAGGAATTTCACTACATTCCGGCACTCAACGAACACCCGCTCTGGATCGATGCGCTCGGCCAGATCGCGCTGGAAAACCTGGGCGGCTGGGTGAGCGACGACTGGAATCGCGACGCCGACGAACAGGCACGCCAGGCGAGCAAAAACCTGGCGCTGAGCATGGGCGCGCGCAGCTAAGCGGGCCGGCTCAGACACCTCTTTGAGCGTACTTCACCGCCGCGCCATATAAGCCCCTGCTTGTTGACAAGGCATTGAGGCTCCCCCAGCATGGTATTTCTGGGCGGGCCGACCCAAACCCCGCCAGACTCAAGGCTTGCGGGGCCGTCGCGGTTCCCGCCCCGGTCCCCCACGTCTCTGGAGGAGTCTATGCACAAGAAAACCACCCTGGTGCTTGGCGGCTTCATCGGCCTCGCCCTTGCCGGCAGCGTCGGCGCGGCGGACATGCACACCCAGGTCATCGCATCCACCTGCATGTCCTGCCACGGTCCCGGCGGCAAGAGCCAGGGCAAAATCCCCAGCCTGGCCGGCCTGAACAAGGATTACTTCGTTAAGTTCATGACGGAATTCAAAGCCGGCACGCGCGTCGCGTCCATCATGAAGCGCCACGCAAATGGCTACACCGAGGCCGAAATCGAAGCCATGGGCGCCTATTTCGCCAGCCTGAAGTAATCCAGCGAGGAGACCGAAAATGACGCTGAATCGTCGCGATTTTCTGAAGATTTCCGGCGCCGGCGCAGCGGCTGCGCTTGCCGGCTGCGCCACCCGGCCCGGCACCTCGGCCCGCGCCCACGTCGTCGTGGTCGGTGCCGGCTTCGGCGGCGCCACCTGCGCCAAATACCTGCGCAAGTGGGGCCCCAACATCGCGGTCACCCTGATCGAGCCGAACGACAGCTTCGTGTCCTGCCCGATTTCCAACTGGGTGCTGGGCGGCCTGCGCAGCATGGACGACATCACTCACGGCTACGACAGGCTGCCCAGGCACGGCATCCAGATGGTCAGGGACAGCGTCGTCGCCATCGACGCCGGCCGCCGCGTGGTCACGACCCGCGGCGGCGCCAGCATCGGCTATGACCGCCTGGTGCTCGCCCCCGGCATCGAAGTGCTGGGCGACACCGTAAGGGGCTACAAGGAGGCCGAAGCCGCCGGCAAGGTCGTCCACGCCTGGAAAGCCGGCGCCCAGACCACGCTGCTGCGCCGGCAGCTCGAAGCCATGCCCGATGGCGGCACCTTCGTCATGTCGGTTCCGGCCGCGCCCTACCGCTGCCCGCCCGGCCCCTACGAGCGGGCCTGCATGGTGGCCCACTACTTCAAGCAGGCCAAGCCCCGATCGAAGATCATCCTGCTCGACGGCAACGCCGACATCGCGTCCAAGAAAGCGCTGTTCACCTGGGCCTGGAACACCTTTTATCCGGGCATGATCGACTATCGTCCCAACAACGCGCCGCTTGCGGTGGATGGCGGCCGGATGACCGTCGCCACCGAGTTCGACGACGTCAAGGGCGACGTGCTGAACGTCGTGCCCCGGCAGCGCGCCGGTGAAGTCTGCGACCTGGCCGGCGCACGCAACGACAGCAACAAGGCCTGGTGCACGGTCAATCTCGCCACCTTCGAGTCGACCACCGTTCCCAACGTCCACGTCATCGGCGACTCGGTGCTGTCCAACCTGCCGAAGTCCGGCCATATGGCGACCAACCATGCCAAGGTCTGCGCCGCCGCCATCGTCGAACTGCTGGCTGGCCGCCAGCCCGACCCCACCCCGGTCGTCGCCAATACCTGCTATTCGGCCACCTCCGACACCACCGCAGGCTACGTCGCCAACGTGTACCGTTTCGAGGCCGGCAAGGGCTACGTCAGCGCCCCCGAAGGCGGCGCCACCGCCAAGGGCGACGAACCCAACTTCGTCTTTGCCGAATCCTGGTCGAAGAATATCTGGGCCGAAGTGCTGAGCTGATGCAGCGCGGTGCGGCAAACAAAAACGGGGGGCTGCAGCCCCCCGTTTTTGTTTGGCGATTCCGGATGACCCGAACTGGCCCGCATTCCCTGCAAAAAAATATGGCGAGTTCGAGATTAAGGTTTTCGGATTGCGGCCGATTCACCCCATGAGGATCGCCCCTCTCTCGCCCGCAGGTAATGCCATGAAAATCGCCGGCTCGGACATCCGGTTAAGCAGCCAGCATGCCAGTGTGGCCCAGCACACCATGCGCGAATCCCTGCGTGCCTGGATCGGACCGGAGCGCCCCGACTTCGAGGGGCGCGGCGAGGTGGCCGGACGGGCCGAAACGGATCGCGTATCGATCTCCGGGGAAGGCAAGGCGGCGCAGGAATCCGACGCCGTTTCCGGCGCCCGCGAAGCCGCGGATACCGACCCGCGCATGCAGATCCTCATCAGCATGGTGGAAGCGCTGACCGGCGAAAAAATCCGCGTCATGTCGATGCAGGAGCTGCGGCCCTCGCCGGCACCATCGCTGGAGCCCTTGCCGCCTCCCGGCGCCGCTGGGAAACCGGTGGCGCCCCGCCCCGCGGGGTTCGGGATCGAATACGCGCGCCACGAAACCCGCTACGAGGCCGAGCACACCCGCTTCCAAGCTGCAGGCACGATCAGAACAGCGGATGGCCGGGAAATCGTCTTCAAGCTGGCGCTGTCGATGAGCCGCGAGCATGTCGAGCGACGCGAGGTCAGTGTGCGCCTGGGCGATGCGGTGCGGCAGGTCAAGGATCCGCTGGCGATCAACTTCAATGGCAGCGCGGCGCAACTCGGCGCCACCAAATTCAGCTTCGACCTCGACAACGACGGCAGCAGCGAGCGGATTTCATTTGTTGCTCCCGGCAGCGGCTTTCTCGCCCTCGACAAGAATCAGGACGGCAAAATCAACAACGGCGGCGAACTGTTCGGCCCGGCCAGCGGCAACGGCTTCGCCGAACTGGCGGCTTATGATGAGGACGGCAACAACTGGATCGACGAAAACGACACCGTGTTTACCCAACTCAGGGTATGGAGCAAGGATGCCCAGAGCAACGACCAACTCGCCACCCTGAAGGCCGCCGGCGTGGGCGCGCTGTATCTGGGCAAGGTTGCTACCGAATTCAGCCACAAGGGTGCGGACAACCAGTTCGATGGCCAGGTACGCGCCAGCGGCATCTATCTAAGCGAAGACGGCTCCGCCGGCAGCCTGCAGCAAATCGACCTCGCCGTATAACCCGGCTGTCTCATGCCTCTCGCCGGCACCGCTAGTCGCACCGCGGGGCCATTCTCAGCTTCGCCTTGACGGGGTCGCCGACCTTGTATTCCGCCAGGGTCTCCCGCGAAGCCTGAAACTCATGGACGGACCCGTCGGCCGCCCGCAGGGTCAACCTGCCCTGGCCCATGTCCACCTTGGTGACCTGGCCCTCAACCATGGCCGGCGCAGCGGCCTTGCCGCAGTCGGCCGGCTTGTCCTGCGCGAGGGCGAGCCCGCTCGAAACCATGAGGCTGCCGGCCACGGCTGCCACCTTCAAAAGCATTCCGTTCTTCATTGCGGCCCCTTCACTTGGTTATGTCGTAAATGGCTCCCGCCGCCGCGCCGACGCCCGTGCCAATCAGCGCGCCTTTGCCGGCGCCATAACCCGTGCCCGCACCGATGGCGGCCCCTGCTCCGGCTCCGACTACGGCACCGGTGGCGGTGCCGCAGGAGGTACCGAACACAGCGAAAATCAGCAAACCGGCAATTGCAATTGTCTTCGGGGTCTTCATGATTTGCGCCCTCCGTGACATGACTCATCCGGACAGCGGATCTCCGCTACCCGCAGCCCCTTGCAAGGCTGTATTTTTTTCTAGTCGATGCGAGCGGCCCCGTCAAATAGAAGATCCTGCCGAACAGCCGTTTCGGCTGCCGGCCCGTCAAGGGCCGGGGGGTGCGGCAAGCTTCCCCGACCCGGACGAGCGCATGCTGGCGATCGGCGAGGGACCTCAGGTCCCATATCCGCTCAAGCCACACGCCGACGCGCGTGCCGACTTAACGGCGTGAGCGGGAGGGACTACCACTCCATCCTGAACGTGGCGGAAACGGCATGCTGCCGGGTGGACTCGGCAAACTCCCCGCTGTAATCCAGCTCAAGCCACGCCGTCCTGCCCAGGTGCGCGCGCGCGCCCAGCGTTGCCAGAAGGCGGTCGCGCCCGCTGGCGGGGCCGCTGATCTTGAACGGGACATTGCCGTTCACAGCAAAGGCGGGGTTGAGCGAGGCGCCGCGATCCATGAACTCGTGCGCCCAGGACAGCCCCACGGCCGTGTCGAGGCGCGTGCCGTCGGCAGCGGTCAGCGCAGCGTTGAGCCGCGCACCCAATAGCGAACGCAGCGTGTCCATGCCGTCGGCGGCAAACCTCAGGTTGGCATCGCCCGCGCCGCTTTCCTGATATCCGTGCCGGCGGAAATGGCCGTACTCCAGCCCGGCAAACGGCGTCGCCCAGCCGGCGGCAGACAAGGCATAGTGCCGCCCCGCCTCCAGCGCCAGGCCAAGGCCATCGGTGGCGTAATCAGCCCGCGCCACTTCGGAGAAGCCGCCGAACCGGATCTGCCGCGTGCTGTCGGCGCGATGGCGGCCGATGCCGAGGCTGGTGGAGAGATAGTTGTCCGCCCACTGCTGGCGGCCGTACGTCGCCAGCTGGTAGCTGTCGACGCCGGTGTTGCCCGCGGCTACATCGACATCGCTGCGGGTAAAGCCGAAGGCCACCCCCGCCAGCAGCCCGTCGCGCACTTCACGGTCGTAGCCCAGCGCCATGCCGCTACTGTTGTAGTCCGCGCCGGTGGCGTTGCCGTCGCCGTCGATGTCGCCAAAGCCGCCCATCGCGCGCAGCCACAGGTTGGAGGCGGGCTTGCCGCTGACCGGCGCGCCGAACAGGCTGGCGATGTCCCCGCCGTTATAAGCGAGCTTGATGTTGCCGAAGCGATTGGCCGCGGCGCTGGAAGCAGGCGCCTCCCAGTTCAGGCGATCGCCGAGGACGCGCATGAACTGGCGACTCGCCTGCGCGATCAGCGGCCGGGTGTGGGCGTGCTGCACGCCGGACAGGCTGTCGAAGGCGCCGGGCAGTTCGCCGGCGGACAGCAGGTTGAGTTCGCCAAACAGCGCGGCGCCTCGCCCCGAAGTGGAGAAGCTGTCGAGGTTGGCGGCGACGCTGCGCTGGTTGGAGGCGAGATTGCCGCCGGACGCCCCAATGAAGCTCAGTTGCTGGATCAGGATGTCGAAGCTGCCGGCATCGACCACCGGCATCATGCGCATGGCCGAGCCGAGATTGCTGCTGAGGTTTTCGGTGATGGGGTTGAAGCCGGTCTGCGGGTCGCCCGCCAGCAAAAGGCTGCCGGCGTTGATCAGCCTGTAGCGGCTGCCGCCCGTCGGCATGGCACCGAACCGCAGGTCGAGCGTGCCGTCCAGCGTCGCGCTGCCACTGACGTTGATCTGGTCATATCCGGTGCCCGGGGTGGGGCCGTCAATTTCCATCACCGTGGTGGAACCGGCATTCAGGGTGAGGTCGCCGTTGACGCTCAGGATGCCGGGGCTGTTGCCGGGGGACAGCGTGCCGCCGCTCTTGACGGTGACATCGCCCAGCGTGCCGGAGCCGCCCAGGGTGCCGCCGGAATTGACGAAGGTGGCGCCCGCGATGCTGCCGTTGACGATGAGCGTGCCGCCGTTGATGTTGGTGTCGCCGCTGTAGGTGTGGGCGCCGGCAAGAACCGTGGCGCCGCTGCCGATGTGGTTCACCGACATGCTGCCGTGGATGGCGATCGCCGTTCCGCTGGCGCTGCCGTCACGGGTGAAGTGGTAGGCGCTGTCGCTGTGGTTGAAGTTGAGCGTCGCCGTGCCGGCACCGCCGTATACGGCAGCGGCGTTGAGTATGCCCGCCGCGCCGCCGGCGCCGATGTCGAGCGTGCCGCTGCTGCCACTGTAGTTCGCCAGCGTGACCGTTCCCGTGCCGCCGGCAACGCTCACCGCGCCGCCGTTGCCGATGGCGAGCATGCCGCTGCCGGAGTCGCCCACATACAGACTCCCGCTGTTGCTCCAGCGCGAGCCCGCGCCGTCCACCGTCACCGTGCCGCTGCCGCCGGCGTTTCTGCCGATGTAGCCTTCCGTGTCGCTCACCGCGCCGCCGCTGCGGATGGCGAGCATGCCGCGATCCACGGTGGTGGTGCCGCTGTAGCTGCTGTTGCCGGTGAGGATGGTGGTGCCGCTGCCGACGTGGTTCACCGACGTGCTGCCGTGGATGGCGATCGCCGTTCCGCTGGCGCTGCCGTCACGGGTGAAGTGGTAAGCGCTGTCGCTGTGGTTGAAGTTGAGTGTCGCCGTGCCGGCCCCGCCGTATACGGCAGCGGCGTTGAGTATGCCCGCCGCGCCGCCGGCGCCGATGTCGAGCGTGCCGCTGCTGCCGCTGTAGTTCGCCAGAACGGTCGTTCCCGTGCCGCCGGCGACGTTGGCCGCGCCGCCGTTGCTGATGGAAAGCGTGCCGTTGCCGTAGTAGCCCAGGGTCAAAACGCCGCTGCTGCTCCAGCTGGAACCCGCGCCGTCCAGCGTCACCGCGCCGCTGCCCCCCCGTAGAGGCCGATGTGGCCGTTTGCGTTGCTCACCGCGCCGCCGTTGCGGATGACGAGCGTGCCGCTGCCGGACTGGCCCACGATCACCGCGCCGCTGTTGCTCCAGCGCGAGCCGGCGCCGTCCACAGTCACCGCGCCGCTGCCGCCGATGCCGTGGCCGATGTAGCCGTGTACGTTGCTCACCGCGCCGCCGTTGCCGATATCGAGCGTGCCGTTGCCGGAATCGCCCACATACAGGCTCCCGCTGTTGCTCCAGCGGGAGCCCGCGCCGTCCACCGTCACCGTGCCGCTGCCGCCGGCATTTCTGCCGATGTAGCCTTCCGTGTCGCTCACCGCGCCGCCGCTGCGGATGGCGAGCGTGCCGCGATCCACGGTGGTGTTGCCACTGTAGCCGCTGTTGCCGGTGAGGATGGTGGTGCCGCTGCCGACGTGGTTCACCGACACGCGGCCGCCGATGCTAATTGCCGTTCCGCTGGCGCTGCCGTCATGGGTGAAATGGTAGGCGCTGTCGTTGTGATTGAAGTTGAGCGTCGCCGTGCCGGCGCCGCCGTATACGGCAGCGGCATTGAGTATGCCCGCCGCGCCGCCGGCGCCGATGTTGAGCGTGCCGCTGCTGCCGCTGGAGCTCGCCAGGGTGAGCGTTCTCGCACCGCCGCCAACGTTGACCACGCCGCTATTGCTGATGGAAAGCGTGCCGCTATCGGAATCGCCCACGTACAGATTGCCGCTGTTGCTCCAGTGGGAGCCTGCGCCGTCCACCGTCACCGCGCCGCTACCCCCGAAGAGGCCGATGTAGCCGGTCGTGTTGCTCACCGCGCCGCCGTTGCGGATGACGAGCGTGCCGCTGCCGGACAGGCCTAGGTACAGAGCGCTGCTGTTGCTCCAACTGGAGCCGGCGCCGTCCACCGTCACCGCGCCGCGGCGGAGGTAGCCGTATGTGTTGCTCACCGCGCCGCCGTTGCGGATATCGAGCATGCCGCTGCCGTAATAGCCCACGTGCAGAGCGTCGCTGTTGCTCCAGCTGGAGCCGGCGCCGTCCACCGTCACCGCGCCGCTGCTGCCGGCGCTGTAGCCGATGACACCGTTTCTGTCGCTCACCGCGCCGCCATGGCTGATGGAAAGCGTGCCGCTGCCGGAATCGCCCACGTACAAATCGCCGCTGTTGCTCCAGCGCGAGCCGGCGCCGTCTACCGTCACCGTGCTGCTGCCGCCGCCGGAGCTGCCGATATGGCCAATGGTATTGCTCACCGCGCCGCCGTGGCTGATGGAAAGCGTGCCGCTGCCGTAATAGCCCACGTACAAATCGCCGCTGTTGCTCCAGTTGGAACCGACACCGTCCACCGTCACCGCGCCGCTGCCGCTGGCTCCGTGGCCGATGTAGCTGGTCAGGCTGCTCACCGCGCCGCCGTGGCTGATGGAAAGCGTGCCGCTGCCGTAATAGCCCAGGTACAGATACCCACCGCTCTTGCTCCAGCTGGAGCCGGCGCCGTCCACCGTCACCACGCCGCTGCTGCCGGCGCGGTAACCGATGAGGCTTTGCATGCTGCTCAGCGCGCCGCCGTGGCTGATGGAAAGCGTACCGCTGCCGTACTCACCCACGTACAGATGGCTGCTGTTGCTCCAGTTGGAGCCGGCGCCGTCCACCGTCACCGCGCCGCTGCCGCCAGCGTTTCTGCCGATGTAGCTGTATGTGCCGCTCAGCACGCCGCCGCCGCTGATGGCGAGCGTGCCGCTGCCGGTCGTCCCGACATAGGTTGTCTCCGCGGCCGCGCCCGCGGATTGCACCTGCGCCGTGCCGCCATTATTGATGGTGACCTGATTAGCGGCTGAGGGGACTGCGTTGGTGCTCCAGTTGCCGGGGGTGAACCAGTCGCCCGTGGGGGCGTTCCAGTCTGCTGCGTATGCTCCCGCACAGGCAAGCGCAGCGGCCAGCGGGGCGGTCATCGAGAGGCGCTTGCCCTTGCCTTGCGCACGGGCAGTTTCCGGGGCAACCCGGACAATACCGGATACGCGGCTCGTGACGAGCCGATAGATTTTATTCATTATTTTTCCTTTCCCTACCGCGCGTTGTAGTTGTCGCGCTTGATATTGGCCTGCTTTTCTTCAATCAAATCAGGCGTCTTTTATAAGTGCGGCATATAGTAACTTTAAAAGTGTGGGCTTTCATGGTTTCGCGCCCCGCGGCCGCCCGGGCTGAAAGGGATGTCGTTTTTTTGAACTTGCCGTCGCTCGATTGAATGGCGACCCGGGATTGGGAACTGGCGCAACGGTTCCCTGATTGCCAGGGGCGTTCATTGAGTGGCGTCGATGAAGGACAGCGGAAAATCCGGCGATCCCGCTTGCCAATTTAAAGCAGGCGGCCGCCTGGGATATGCAAACGGGTTTGAGCCGCAACCGCTCGATGTCGGCTGCTGGCCGCAATCACCCGCAATCGGTCGTCGCGGCTGACTTCGCGCCAGGGCGCGCGGTCGTAGTCGGGGAACCAGGCATCGCCTTCGACCTCGGCCTGGATTTCGGTGAGATAGAGCCGGTCGGCCAGCGGCAGGGCCTGGCCGTAGAGCTCGGCGCCGCCGATGAAGAAAACCTCGTCGGCGTCCCGGCACAGTGCGAGCGCGGCGGCGATGGAGTCGGCGGCGAGGCAGCCGTCCCTGCAATAGTCGGGGTTGCGGGTGATGACGATGTTGGTACGCCCCGGCAGCGGGCGGCCGAGCGACTCGAAGGTCTTGCGGCCCATCAGGATGGGGTGGTTCAGCGTCAGCGCCTTGAAATGGGCGAGGTCTTCCGGCAACCGCCAGGGCAGGCGGTTCTCGATGCCGATGACGCGGTTTCTGGCAAGCGCGGCGATGACGCTCACGCGCGGTTTATTCTGGCTCATATGCTCTCGCCTCGCGGCCCGCTAAACCGCCACCGGCGCCTTGATCGCCGGGTGCGGGTCGTAGCCTTCGAGGGTGAAATCCTCGAAACGGAACGCGAAGATGTCGTGCACGGCAGGGTTCAGCGTCATCGTCGGCAGCGGGCGCGGTGCGCGGGAGAGCTGCTCGCGCGCCTGGTCGAGATGGTTCAGGTACAGGTGGGCGTCGCCCAGGGTGTGGACGAAGTCGCCCGGCTTGAGGCCCGTCACCTGCGCCATCATCAGCGTCAGCAGCGCGTAGGAGGCGATGTTGAACGGCACGCCGAGGAAGATGTCGGCGCTGCGCTGGTACAGCTGGCACGAGAGCCTGCCGTCGGCGACGTAGAACTGGAAGAAGGCGTGGCACGGCGCCAGCGCCATCCTGTCGAGGTCGGCGACGTTCCACGCCGAGACGATGATGCGGCGCGAATCGGGGTTGCTCTTGAGCGTCTGCACCGCTTCGCTGATCTGGTCGATGGTGCCGCCGTCGGGTGTAGGCCATGAACGCCACTGGTGGCCGTACACCGGGCCGAGGTTGCCGTTTTCGTCGGCCCATTCGTCCCAGATGGAGACGCCGTTTTCCTTCAGATATCCGATGTTGGTGTCGCCCTTAAGGAACCACAAAAGCTCGTGGATGATGGAGCGCAGGTGGCATTTCTTGGTGGTGACAAGCGGAAAGCCGTCGCCGAGTGCGTAGCGCATCTGCCAGCCGAACACCGACAGGGTGCCGGTGCCGGTGCGGTCGTCTTTGCGGGTGCCGTGCTCGAGCACGTGGCGCATCAGGTCGAGGTAGGGTTTCATCGTGAAGTGGAGTTAAGGTTTTGCCGGGGCGGCCTGGATCGGCAGCCCATTATCGTTGAATACGGTTTCGCTCCGCACGCCGTCGTAAAACCCGGCAAGCAGGGCGGCAGGCGCCTGGCCGTAGATATCCCAGAAGGCGATCTCGAAGTCGGTGTTGTCCTGCACGGCCAGAACCAGCCGGCGGAAGCGCATTTCGTCCTGCGTCTTCAGCCAGCCGACCAGCAGCATGGACTGGCGATAGAACTCGAAAATATTCAGGCCGAACGCGCCGGCACGGTGGCGCTTGTCGGGCGCGTCCCGCGTGGCGGGGTTGACCTGCCGTCCGGCACGGATCGCGGCGTATGCCTGCGCGTCGGTCGCATACTCGGCCCCCCCTCCATCCGCGGCAAGCGAAGCCCAGCCTTCGTGGAACCAGACCGGCAGGGTGCTGTGGTAGTGGCCGATGCGCTGCCCCAGATGCAGGTGCGCCAATTCGTGGGCGAGCAGCGCGGGCAGGCGGTGTTTCTCGCGGCCGTCGAGCTTGGGCGACAGGATCAGGCGGTTGTCCGGCACCACCGCGGCGGAGAGTTTCGGCGTCGTCACATAGCGCCTGAAGCAGTCGTCGCTGCCGCACACGTACACCCGCGGCGGGCGGGCAAACGGCAGGTAGTGCGCTGCCTCGACCCGCGCGATGGCGGCCGGCAGCGCCTCGGCCACGCGCGCGCCGTAGGCCTCATGGCCCGGCTCGACCCAGACGCGCGCATCGCCGGCCAGCGGGACGAAGCTGTCGATCGGGCGCAGTGCGCGCGGATCGCTCACGGTGAGCGCGCAGCCCGACAGCACCGCCAGGGCGCCGATCAGCAGCCAGCATTTCATGCCGCGTCCAGAACCTGCCAGCGGCCGTCGACCAGCCCCTGCAGCGGCGGGTACTGTTTCTTGTACGCCATCTTGCGGCTCTCGGCGATCCAGTAGCCGAGGTAGAGATAGGGCAGTTCCAGCCGCTTCGCCAGTTCGATCTGCCACAGCACGCCGTAGACACCGAGGCTGTCCTGCGCGCGCGCGGGATCGAAGAAGGTGTAGACCGCCGACAGGCCATCCTCGATCTGGTCGATGACCGAGATCATCACCAGCGTGTCGCCGTCGCGGAACTCGGCCATCACGCTGTCGACGTTGGACGACAGCAGGAACTGGGTGTACTGGTCGGGACCGTCGCGGTCCATGCCGCCGCCGGCGTGGCGGCTGCCGAGGTAGGCGCGATACAGCGCGTAATGCTCTTCCCTGAAATCGAGCGGCAGGAAACGCGCGGCCAGGTGCCGGTTGCGCTTGAGGCAGCGGCGCTGGGTGAGGTTGGGGACGAAGCCCGCAACGTCGACCCGCACCGGCACGCAGGCATGGCAGTGTTCGCAATGCGGGCGATAGGTGAACTGTCCGCTGCGGCGAAAGCCGGCGCGGATCAGCGCGCTGTAGGCATGGGCGTCGATCAGGTGGGTGGGCGTGGCGACTTGCGAGCGCGAGCGCCGGCCCGGCAGATAGCTGCAGTCGTAATGCGCGGTCAGGTAAAACTGGATGCGCTGGAACGGCGGTTCAGTCGGATGCATCGAAATTCCAGGGGCCGGGCCGATGCGGCAAGTTTACCAACTCCGCCAGCCTTGCCGTGAACGCCGCACGCGGCAGCGTGCGCGCGCCCAGGCTGGCCAGATGCGGGGTCTCCATCTGACAGTCGATGAGGCCGAATTCCCAGCGCCGCAACTGCTGCGCCAGCCGCACCAGCGCCACCTTGGAGGCATCGGGTTCGCGGCTGAACATCGACTCGCCGTAGAACATGCGGCCGATCGCCACGCCGTACAAACCGCCCACCAGCTTGCCGTCGCGCCAGGTTTCCACCGAATGCGCGTAGCCGGCATCGAACAGGCGGGTGTAGGCCGCCACCATCGCCGGGGAAATCCAGGTGCCGGATGCGCCAGCGCGCGGTGCGGCGCAGGCGCGCATCACCTCGGCAAACGCCGTGTCCACGCGCGTCTCGAAGCCGCCATTGCGGATGCGCTTGGCCAGCGAGCGGGTGACGCGGATCTCGCCCGGTACCAGCACCATGCGCGGATCGGGGCTCCACCACAGGATGGGTTCGCCGGGGTTGAACCAGGGAAAGATGCCGTGGCGATAAGCATCCAGCAGGCGCTCGGCCGACAGGTCGCCTCCCATCGCCAGCAGGCCGTTGGGGTCGGCGAGCGCGGTTTCGACCGCGGGAAAGAATGTGGCTTTTTGGAAACATTCGCTCATGCCG
>NZ_MKUG01000198.1 GCF_001897685.1 Thiobacillus sp. 65-1402 | reverse complement strand
CCTGCGCGACGAGGTGGTGCCGCTGAAAAAACGCATTTCCGACGAAAACCTGCTGCGCTACAACGGCATGCTGATCGGCGTGTTCGAGCTGCTGGCCGACGCCCGTTCGCAGATTGCCACGGTCAACGCCGCCATCGACGCGCAGCGCGATTTCTGGCTGGCCGAAGCGGACTTGCGGATGGCGCTGCTCGGCACGCCCGGCAAAACCGTCGCGCCCACCTCTGTTTCCTCTGCCCCCGCCGCGGCGACGGGCGGGCATTGAAAGGATTTTCCATGATTTCAAGACGTGATTTTTTCAAGTTCACCGGCGCGGCCGCGGCCGCCGGCGTCGGTGCCGCTTCAGCCAGCAGCGTGGCGATGGCGGCGCTTCCCGAAATCGTCAGCATGGACAAGCCGGATACCCAGCCGCCGCTGATGCCGCCGTCGGGGCGGCCCTACAACCCGGTGGTGACGCTCAACGGCTGGACGCTGCCGTGGCGGATGAAGGACGGGGTGAAGGAATTCCATCTCGTCGCCGAACCGGTGGTGCGCGAAATCGCTCCCGGCATGAAGGCGCATCTGTGGGGCTACAACGGCCAGAGCCCCGGCCCCACCATCGAAGTGGTGGAGGGCGATCGCGTGCGCATTTTCGTCACCAACCGCCTGCCCGAGCACACCACCATCCACTGGCACGGCCAGCGCCTGCCCAGCGGCATGGACGGCATCGGCGGGCTGACGCAGCCGCCGATCCGGCCGGGCAAGACCTTCGTCTACGAATTCGTCGCGCGCCGCCCGGGCACCTTCATGTATCACCCGCATGCCGACGAAATGACGCAACTGGCAATGGGCATGATGGGATTCTGGGTGACGCACCCCAAGGGCCGGCACCCGCTGATCGAAAGCGTCGACCGCGATTTCTGCTTCCTGCTCAATGCCTACGACATCGAGCCGGGAAGCGCCACGCCACAGGTCAACACCATGCTCGATTTCAACCTGTGGACCTGGAACAGCCGCGCCTTTCCTGGCATCGACAGCCTGAATGTGCGCTTGAACGACCGCGTGCGCATCCGCATCGGCAACCTCACCATGACCAACCATCCGATCCATCTGCACGGGGTGGAGTTCGAGGTCACCGGCACCGACGGCGGCCCGACGCCCAAAGGCTCGCGCTGGCCGGAGGTGACCACCGACATCGCGGTGGGGCAGATGCGCCAGATCGATTTCCTGGCCACGGAAGAGGGCGACTGGGCGTTTCACTGCCACAAGAGCCATCACACCATGAATGCGATGGGCCATGCGGTGCCGACCATGATCGGGGTCGATCACAGCGGCATCGCCGGCAAGATCAACAAGCTCATTCCGGACTACATGGTGATGGGCGAACGCGGCATGGCCGACATGGCCGAAATGGAAATGCCGCTGCCCGACAACACCCTGCCGATGATGACCGGACAGGGGCCGTTCGGCCCGCTGGAGATGGGCGGCATGTTCACGGTGATGAAGGTGCGGCGCGATCAGCCGCGCGGCGATTATTCCGATCCCGGCTGGTACCGCCATCCGGCCGGCACGCAGGCGCATGAATACAGCGGCGAGCTGGCCGCGCCGGTGCGCGCGCCGCAAGCCGCTTCGCCGCAGGGCGCGCCGGGCGATGTCGAGGTGACGGTGCGCAAACCCGCCGGTCATGCCGGCCACTGAACGAAAGGAGACGACATGAACGCCACCCTGCTGCGGACCGTCCTGACAGCCGCCGCCGAACAGACCGGCTGGAGCAGCGCCGGCACAGCCGCCCAGCCGGCTTGCACCATTGCCCTCGCCATGGCCGAGGCACCCTCACCGTCACCCCCATGAAAGGAAGCGAAAAATGAAGCAGTTGATTCCATTGCTTGCCGCACTGGCGCTCGCGCCGCCGCTCTATGCCGATACCCACGCCACGTCCGCCGCCGCGGACAGCGCGATGAGCGATGGCGTGGTGCGCAGAATCGATGCGGCCAGCGGCAAGATCACCCTCAAGCACGGCCCGCTCGCCAACCTCGACATGCCCGCCATGACCATGGTGTTCCAGGTGCAGCCCCGCGCGCTGCTGGACACCGTCAAGACAGGCGACACGGTGAAATTCCAGGTCGAGAAAACTCAGCGGCGCCTATACCGTGACGGCGATCCTACCCGTGCAGTAGGGTTAGGAAATGGGGGCTTATGGACTAGATTGAACAAGAGTGCTGCCGGATGCGCCTGGGTTTGCGTGCGGGAGCATTTCCCCCATTGCACAGGAGACTGCGATGAAACACCTATCGATCTTGGCTTTTTCCCTGCTCATGGCGCTGGGCGTTCCCCTGCCGGCCGCCGCCGACTCCCATATGCTGGCGCGCGAACGCGTTTACGGTTCCGAAATGATGACGCGGCAGGAGCGCACCGAGTATCGCGACCACATGCGCGCGCTGAAAACCGAGCAGGAGCGCGAGGCCTTCCGCCAGGAGCATCACCGGAAAATGCAGGAGCGCGCCAAGGCGCAGGGCAAGCGCTTGCCCGACATGCCGCCCGCTGACCACGGCCCCGGCATGGGCCCGGGAGACGGCAAGGGAATGGGCCCGGGCGGGCGCGGCGGCTACGGCTACTGAAGCGGCGGCACGCCGCCGGGGATAGCGTTTCAGGCCGGGCCCGACGCGTTGTCGAAGCGGAGCGTGGCGGCCAGTCCGTGGCCGCCGTCCGCGCGCGGCAGCCCGTCGCCTAGTTCGAGTTGCGCACGCGATAGCGCGGCGATGCGCGCGACGATGGACAGGCCCAGTCCGCAGCCATCGCCCTCGATCTCGCCGCGCACGAAACGCGCGCTCAACTGCGACCGCGAAGACGCTGCGACGCCGGGGCCATTGTCGGCGACGCTGATTGCGCAAGCCGGTCCGCTGCGGATGAGGCGCACCTCGATGCGGGCTCCCGCGCCCGCGTAGCGCAGGGCATTGTCCACCAGGTTGCGTACCGCGACCTGCAGCCATGCTGCCGTCACCGCAACCGCGCACCCGGGCGCCGCATCGACCACCAGGGTTTGTCCCTGGCGCTGCGCCTGCGGCAGCAGCTCGGCGCACACGGCGGTGACGATCGCGGCAGGGTCCAGCGGCGGCGGCACGCTGCCCTGGCTGGCGGGGTCGACGCGCGCCAGCGTCAGCAATTGCTCGACCAGATGGGTCATCCGGTCGACGCCCGCGATCACCTGCGCCAGCGCGTGCTGGCGGCCGTCGGCTGCTTGCGCGCGCAGCGCCACCTGGGCCTGTATCTTCAAGGCTGCCAGCGGCGTGCGCAGTTCGTGGGCGGCATCCGCAGTGAAGCGGCGCTCGTTTTCAAAGGCCTCGGTGACGCGCCGGATCAGCGCATTGAGCGCGGCGCGCAGCGGCGCGATTTCGCTCGGCAAGGGCGCCGACTCGTCGAGCGGCGCCAGTGCCTGGGCGTCGAGCGCGCCGACCTGCCGTGCCACGTCGTCCACCGGCCGCAGCGAGCGGCCGACCCCCCACCATACCGCGAGCGCCATCAGCGGCAGCGCCAGCGTGGCGGGCAGCAGCAGCGACAAGCCCATCTCGCGCGCCAGCCCCTCGCGGGCGGCATGGGCCTCGCCGACCACCACCCGGTATTCGGCGTCGTCATCCTGCACCGCATAAAGACGCCAATGCGCGCCGAGGTGGCGATGTTCGCTGAAGCCTGCCGTTATCCCCGTTGCGAATCCGCCGTGGCCGGGGGATGCGACCAGGCGTCGGGCCTCCCCGTCCTTGCTGAGCCACACTTCGAAGGCGATCGGCACCGGGTAGCGGTGGGCGTGTTCGTGCAGTTCTTTCACGAAATGTTCGACCTCGCCGCCTGCCACGATCGCCAGCAGGGTGTCGGCAACCTGCGTCAGCTGGGCGTCGAGCATTTCGTCCGCTTCGTGGTGCGCCCGCTGGTAGACCGCGAGTGCGGCCAGCAGCCAGATGGCCGCCACTGCGCTGGTCAACAGCCATACCAGGCGGCGGCGCAGGGAATAGGGCGCAGGCGGGTTCATGCGGCGGGCGGGCGCAGCGACGCCGTGTAGCCGACGCCGCGCACGGTGCGGATCAGATCGTTGCCGAGTTTGCGCCGCAGGTGGTGGACGTGGACTTCCAGCGCATTGCTGTCGACCGCGTCGTTCCAGGTGTAGAGCTGCTCCTCCAGCGTGCGCCGGGTCAGCACCCGGTCGGCGTTTTCCAGCAACACATGCAGCAGGTCGAATTCGCGCGCGGTCAGCTCGACCGCTTCGCCCGCGCGTGTCACCGTGCGCGCCGCCGGATTCAGCTCGACGTCGCCGAGGCTGAGCACCGGCTCCGGGCGGCCATGGGCGCGCCGCACCAGTGCGCGCAGGCGGGCGCTGATCTCGTCGAGGTCGAACGGCTTCAGCACATAATCGTCGGCGCCCAGATCGAGCCCGCGCACCTTGTCTTCCAGTTGGTCGCGCGCGGTGAGTATCAGCACCGGCGTCGCGTCGTGGCGCCCGCGCAGCCACTGCAGCACCGACAGGCCGTCGCGTTTCGGCAGGCCCAGATCGAGCACCACCGCGGCAAAGCTTTCGGCGCCCAGCGCGGCCACCGCCGCCTCGCCGTCGCGCAGCCAGTCGACGGCGTA
>NZ_MKUG01000197.1 GCF_001897685.1 Thiobacillus sp. 65-1402 | reverse complement strand
GGCGCTGCCGCTGAAGTTCGTCGCCCACACGCCGTGCTTCCGCTCGGAGGCGGGCTCCTACGGCCGCGACACCCGCGGCATGATCCGCCAGCATCAGTTCGACAAGGTCGAGTTGGTGCAGATGGTGAAGCCGGAAGATTCCTACGCTGCGCTGGAAGCGCTGACGGCGAACGCCGAGGCGATCCTGCAGAAGCTCGGCCTGCCGTACCGCAAGATGGCCCTGTGCAGCGGCGACATGGGCTTCTCGTCGGCCAAGACCTACGACCTGGAAGTGTGGCTGCCGGCGCAGAATACCTACCGCGAAATCTCCTCCTGCTCCAATTTCGAGGCCTTCCAGGCGCGCCGCATGCAGGCGCGTTTCAAGGTGGGGCAGGGCAAGCCGGAACTGCTGCACACGCTGAACGGCTCCGGGCTGGCGGTGGGGCGCACGCTGGTGGCGATCCTGGAGAACTACCAGAACGCCGACGGCAGTGTGAGCGTGCCGGAAGTGCTGCGCTCCCGGATGGGCGGGGTGGAGCGGCTGACGGCCGCCTGATTCAGCCCGGCCCGACAGCCAGGCCTTCCTCGCTGTCGCCCAGATTGATCAGCGGGTTGTATTCCGGCTCCAGCCGTAGCAGGATGTCGTAATAGTTGCGGATGTTTTCGGCAAAGTGCAGCGCCTCGGTGCCGCGCGCGTAGCCGTACTTCATCGCCTTGGCATAGGTGCCCCGGCTTAGATGGGGCAATGCCTCTTTGACGTCGGCCCAGCTGTCCGGGCTGCCGTTGCGCGCCTGCGCGATGCGGCGCGCGTCCTCCATGTGTCCCTGTCCCTGGTTGTAGGCGGCCAGCGCCAGCCAGGTGCGGTCGGGCTCGGGAATGCGGTCGGGCAGGGCTGTTTTCAGCATGAGCAGATAACGCGCGCCGCCCAGAATGCTCTGACGCGCATTGAGGCGGTCGGTGATTCCCATGCGGTCGGCCGTTTCCCCGGTCAGCATCATCAAGCCGCGCACGCCGGTCGGCGAGGTGGCGAACGGGTTCCACTGCGATTCCTGATAGCCGATGGCGGCGAGCAGGCGCCAGTCGATACCGGTGAGCGTTTGCGCCTCGTGAAAATGCTGGCGCAGTTCGGGCAGCCGTTGCCGGCGGCGCTGCAGGATGCCGAGGATGTCCGTGCTGTCCAGCCGCTTGATGTGGCCAAAATAGCGCTCGTAAATGCGCTTGATGGTGCCGTCCTTGCGCGCCTGTTCGACGAAGCGCGCCAGCGCATTGCGCAGCGCCTGCGAACTGTGGGGCGGCAACGCCCAGACGATTTTCTGCGTATCGCCGATGTCGAACGCCACCGCCAGCTCAGGGTAGAAATTGCGCATCGGATCGAAATCCATGCCGTTGATGACCACCGCGTCGTATTTGCCGGCCTGCAGTTGCGCGAGCAGTTCCTCCGGCCAGACGTTGTCCAGTGCCGACCAGGTAAGTTTCGGATGCTTGCGTTTCAAGCGCATCAGCATGGGGGTATGCCCGGAACCGATAATCAGGGCCAGCCTTTTGCCGGGCAAGTCCGCCATGCCGCGCGGTGCTTTGTCGCTGGCGCGGTAAACGATATGGACCGGTGTTTCAAACAGCACCGGGCCCGCAATCAGGTGGCGATCCTTCACGACCGCAAGCGGCAGGACCGCCGCCGCCAGATGGACCTGGTGCGTGTCGAGCAGCTCGAACAGTGCTTCGGGTCGGCTTTTTTCGGTCCAGCTGAGCGACCAGTTCTGCGACCGGCTGAAAGCCACCATCAAGTCGTGCTCGAACCCGGCGGCCTCGCCGTTGTGGGCGATGTAATAGGTGGCCGGGCTATTGCGTGCGCCGACCTGCAGTTCGCCGGTGACTTCGGGCGGGGGTAGGGGACGGCTGCAGGCAGCCAGTGCCAAAGCCAGCATCAGCGCAGCGAGCCTTCCGATCGATCCCCTCGTTTTTATGGTGGGCATGGACGCAGTCTGACCGAGTGCGAAATTTTCGTCCAGCAAACCGTCCGACTCGGTTACAATACGCGCCGCCGGAGAGGTGGCAGAGTGGTCGAATGTACCTGACTCGAAATCAGGCGTGAGCGCAAGTTCACCGTGGGTTCGAATCCCACCCTCTCCGCCACCCCCATTCCCCCTGGTCTTCCCTGGTATTGCCAATCAAGGCATGCAAAGGCCTGCTTGCTGAAGTCTTGCGCCAGACACGCGGCGCAACGGCCAGCTTCCCCTGCGGCAGCGCCGCACAATTTCCACCGATCCTTCCCGGTCAGTGCTGCCGCAAGGACACCAGCCAAGCTTCGCTGCGAAACCGACGTCTCTTTGGCCGGCTTCGAGCTGGATAGCATGTGCGTGCGGGCTTGTAATTACGTTGTGGCCTCTTCGACAAGCTGTTCTTCCGTTGCCAGTCGTCGGCCAAATGGCATTCTGCGTTGATCGATGAAGAGGCTGCTGCCGTCGGCGCGCTTGGCCATCTGTTTTGCTTCGGAGGCTGCGCGCGCCACTTCCTGATATTGGTGGAAGTAGGCGGGATCGACCAGCACTGCGCCGACGGACAGCGATACCAGCGAATGAAAAGCCATGGCGCCGCGCCGGTCTTCGCTACGGTAGCCGCCGGCTTCCACGTGCTCGGGGTTGAACAGGGCCAGGCATTCGCGGTCGAAACGGTCCAGCATGCCCTGGCAACGCTCCATCCAGTCGAGGCTTTGAAACAGCACCACGAAATCGTCGCCGCCGATGTGGCCGATGAAGTCCAGATCGAGGTTGCAGCTTTCGCGCAGGATGCGCGCAAGCCGTTGGATGATGTCGTCGCCGCGACGGAAGCCGTAGACGTCGTTGTAGGGCTTGAAATGGTTGAGATCGAAATACGCCGTGACGAAGGTCTGGTCGTTGGCGAGCAGGCGCTCCATGTGTTCCTGGATCGGCACGTTGCCGGGCAGGCCGGTCAGCGGGTTGGCGTAGCGCGCAGCGGCGATCTGCATTTCGGTTACCTCCCGCATCAGGTCGAAACCCGACCCCAGACCCAGATAGCGTCCTTCGTCGGTGATGACGAAGCCCTGGGTAAAGGCCTCCTTGCCCTTCTTTACCACCAGTTCCGACAACTCGGTCATGTGCGTGGCCTTGTCGACGATCAGCGGGTCGGGGTCCATCAGTTCGCTGCAGGGTTTGCGGCCGTGCAGTTCGCGCCCATACAAGGTGAGAAACCGGTCGAGCAGGGCCGGACGGTGCAGGATGCCGACCGGAACGCCGTGCTGGTCGACCACAGCCACGGCGTGCAGTTCGGGATGCTGCATCATCAATTCAAGCACGTCCTCGCTGATGGTTTGCGGAGGGACGGACGGAGCCGGCACCAGCAGCCGGCCGGCCGAGATGCGCAGGCCATCGCGTGCCTGCGGCACGGGAAATACGCTGACCGTGCCGGACTGCAGGCACGCCTGCACTTCGCTCGACGGCAGCCGGACCGGCACCGGCGAGGGGCGGCCGATCAGGTAGCCCTGCGCGAAGCGAATGCCCAGATCTTTCAGCACCGCCAGTTCGGACGGGCTCTCCACGCCTTCTGCGATCACGCAGGAATGTGCGCCCTCGGCCAGCATCTTGATCGAGCGCACGAACTGGATCTTGTGGGGATCCTGATGGATCCCGGTGATGAAGTGCTTGTCGATCTTGACGAAGGCGGGCTTCAGCTCGGACCACAGCCGCAGGCTGGAAAAGCCTTCGCCGAGGTCGTCCATGGCCACCTCGATCCCCGCTGCGCGCAGCAGGGACACAGCTTGCCGCATGTCGGCGTAATCAAGCGCCGCGGCGTTCTCGGTGATCTCGATCACCACCTGGTGCCCGGTCATGCCAACTTCATCCAGCGCGGCCAGCATGGCATCCGGAGTGAAGGCGGCGTCGAGCAGGCTGTGGGGCGACAGGTTCACAAACAGCCGCCCCGGCAGCTTCAGCCTGGCAAATGTCTTGAATGCCGTGCGCACGCAGGCCCATTCCAGGGTTGGCAGCAGGCCATGGTATTCGGCCACGCCTAACAATGCCTGCGGGGCGTGCAGCGGGCTATCCGATGGGCCGCGCGACAAGGCTTCGTAGCCCATCACCCGGCCGTCAAACAGGTCGAGCACCGGCTGCAACAGGGTCGTCAGCCTTGTGCCGGCCAGGATTTGTTGCAGGTGCAGGCGTAATTCTTCTTGGCTCATAAGGAGGAATGAAATGCAAATGTTCCCACGATAGGCGGAAAGCGTTACGTGCGCGTGAAACAGTGGGGTCTACCTCCAGGCATGGTCACAGGGCCAAGACAGTAAGAGATGCCTGCTGAAGCTTGTTACAATGGCCCCGATGCATTGTTGGCTTGCAGTTTGCTAAGTACCTGATTTGTAGCGGAATGATCCCGGTCTCGGCTGCGACCCCCGCTCAGGCTTCCATCCGGAACCGCTTGGCCCTACTTCCAGCGGGCTTGAAAATTCCTCCCGTCACATCAAAATAAAGCCAGTAACTCGGGCTTATTCCTGCTATGGCAACCAAGCGAGAAGGCAGTACCCTACTGGAACCAACAGCGGCGAAAGTGAAGCCGCCGCCCCTGTACAAGGTGTTGCTGCTGAACGACGACTACACTCCAATGGAGTTCGTGGTACTTGTCCTGAAAAAGTTTTTTGGCATCGACCAAGAACGGGCGACACAAATCATGCTCAAAGTGCATACTGAAGGTGTAGGTGTGTGCGGGGTATATCCCAGGGATATCGCTCATACCAAGGTCGAGCAGGTTGTGGATTTCGCGCGGCAGCATCAGCATCCGCTGCAATGTACGATGGAGGAAAGTTAGATGATTGCCCAGGAACTTGAAGTCACGCTGCACATGGCATTCATGGACGCACGGCAGAAGCGCCACGAATTCATTTCCGTGGAACACCTGCTGATGGCGATGCTGGACAATCCGTCGGCGGTGGAAGTGTTGCGCGCCTGTGGCGCCAACATCGAGGCCATGCGCGAGCAGCTCGGAAAATTCATCGAGGAGCACACGCCCAAGGTGACCGGCGAGGGTGAGGTCGACACCCAGCCGACGCTCGGTTTCCAGCGCGTGATCCAGCGCGCCATTCTGCATGTGCAGTCATCGGGCAAGAAGGAAGTCACCGGCGCCAACGTGCTGGTGGCGGTGTTTGGCGAGAAAGACTCGCATGCGGTGTATTTCCTCAGCCAGCAGGGTGTGACGCGGCTCGATATCGTCAATTTCATCTCCCACGGCATCACCAAAACTCCGCAGAGCGAGCCGGCACGTCCCGACGAGGCAGTGGAAACCAATGCCGAGGCTCCGGCGGCTTCGCCGCTCGACAGTTTTGCGCAGAACCTGAATGCGCAGGCATTGGCCGGCAAGATCGATCCCCTGATCGGGCGCGACCAGGAGCTGGAACGCGTGATCCAGACCCTGTGCCGCCGGCGCAAGAACAATCCCTTGCTGGTAGGCGAGGCGGGGGTGGGCAAAACGGCGATTGCCGAAGGCCTGGCGCGCCGCATCATTGAAGGCTCGGTGCCTGAAATTCTCGGGCAAAGCACGGTGTACGCCCTGGATATGGGCGCCTTGCTGGCTGGCACCAAATATCGTGGCGACTTCGAGCAGCGTCTGAAAGGCGTGCTGAAGCAGCTGTCCGACAACCCCAGTGCCATCCTGTTCATCGACGAAATTCACACCCTGATCGGTGCCGGGGCGGCATCGGGCGGAACGCTCGATGCCTCCAACCTGCTGAAACCGGCCTTGTCGTCGGGCCAGCTGCGCTGCATCGGCGCCACCACGTACACGGAATACCGCGGCATTTTCGAGAAAGATCACGCATTGTCGCGGCGCTTCCAGAAGATCGACGTGCCGGAACCCTCGGTCAACGAAACCGTGGCGATCCTGCGTGGCCTGAAGTCACGCTTCGAGGATCACCATGGCGTCAAGTACACGGCGGCGGCGCTGACCACGGCGGCGCAACTGGCAGCACGCTACATCAACGACCGCCATCTGCCGGACAAGGCGATCGACGTCATCGACGAGGCGGGCGCGGCGCAGCGCATCCTGCCGAAATCGAAGCAGAAGCGCGTCATCACGCCGCGCGAGATCGAGGACATCATCGCCAAGATCGCGCGCATTCCGCCCAAGACCGTGTCGTCCGACGACAAGAACTCGCTGAAGACGCTGGATCGCGACCTGAAAGCCGTGGTGTATGGACAGGAGGCCGCGATCGATGCGCTGGCGACGGCAATCAAGATGTCGCGCAGCGGCCTCGGCAATCCGCAGAAACCGATCGGAAACTTCCTGTTTTCCGGCCCAACCGGGGTCGGCAAGACCGAGGTCGCGCGCCAGCTCGCGTA
>NZ_MKUG01000196.1 GCF_001897685.1 Thiobacillus sp. 65-1402 | reverse complement strand
CGCTGATTCCCGAGGACACTCCGGAAGAGTCCTTCGATCAGCACCTGTTCGACAACGACAACGAGCAAGGCGCCAGCCCCGATCAGGACGAGCGCCAGGACGACCCCGAGGGCGGCGAGGCCGGTGGCCAGGGCAAGGAAGGCCAGAGCGAGGCAGAACAGCAGCAGGGCAGTGGCAGCCAGGCCTCGCAGAAGCCGAACGAGTTGTCGCCCAGCGAACGCGAGGAACTCGCCGAGCAATGGAAAAACCGGCTGGCCGCCGCCGCCCAGGCGGCGCGCCAGGCTGGCAAACTGTCCCAGTCGATGATGCGCTGGGTCGACGGCCTGCTGGCCCCGAGTCTGCCGTGGCGCGCCTTGCTGGCGCGCTTCTTCGCGGTCAACCAGCGCGACGATTATTCGTGGCGGCGGCCTTCGCGCCGCGAAGGCGACGCGCTGTTGCCGCGCCTGTCGAGCGAGGGCATCGAGGTGGTGGCGGCGATCGATACCAGCGGCTCGATCAGCGACGACGAACTGCGCGAATTCGTCACCGAGCTCGATGCCCTCAAGGGCCAGGTGCGCGCCAGGGTGACGCTGCTGGCGTGCGACAACCATGTGGCCGGAAACGCACCGTGGGAATTCGAGCCCTGGGACACCATGCAGCTTCCCGCCGGCCTCGAAGGCGGCGGCGGCACCGATTTCCGCCCGGTGTTCGACTGGGTCGAGCACGAAAACCGCAGCCCCGACATGCTGGTGTATTTCACCGATGCCGAAGGCGACTTTCCCAAGCTGCCGCCCAACTACCCGGTGATCTGGCTGGTCAAGGGCAAGGGCATGGTGCCCTGGGGCGAGCGGGTGCAACTCAATTGACCGCCTTGCACGCTCAGCCCAGCCGGGTGCGCAGCTTCCTGTTCGAACAGCTCGACATCCGTGGCGCCTGGGTGCAATTGGGATCGGCTTGGCGCGAGATGACGGCAGGGCGCGATTATCCGCAACCGGCCCTTGAACTGCTGGGCCAGCTGGCGGCGGTGACCACGCTGATCACCGCCAACCTCAAGCAGACGGGGCGGCTGACGTTTCAGTTGCGCGGCGCCGGCGAAGTATCGCTGCTGGTGATGGATTGCGACGAACAATTGCGCCTGCGCGGCATGGCGCGCACCATTCCGGATCTGGCAGCGGGCAGCGTGCCGGCCTTGCTGGGCGACGGGGCATTGACCCTGACGCTCGACACCGCCGACATGCGCCAGCCCTATCAGAGCCATGTGCCGCTGCAAGGCGAGACCCTGGCCGCGGTGTTCGAGCATTATCTGGCGCAGTCCGAACAATTGCCCACCCGCCTGTGGCTGGCGGCCAGCCGCGAAACAGCCGCCGGTTTGTTGCTGCAGGCGCTGCCGGGGGCGGCCGCGCGCGATGCGGACGGCTGGAACCGGATGCAGATCCTGGCCGACACGGTGCAGGCGGACGAACTGCTCGGGCTCGGCGCGATCAAGCTGATCGAGCGTCTGTTCCCGGAGGAGGATGTGCGGGTGTTCGATCCTCGTCCGGTCAGCTATCACTGCCCGTATGACGCGGCCAAAATCCATTCCATGCTGCGCGGCGTGGGGCAGGCGGAATGCGAGGCCATCATCGCCGAGCAGGGCGAAATCCGGGTTCACGACGATATCTGCAACCATGAATATGTGCTGGACGCAGCCGCGGTGGCCGCGCTTTTTACCCCGAAGGACGCCGCTTCGCTGCATGCCGAGGCAAACGGAAAAGCGTCCGCTGTCAAGGGCACAAGCAAATGAAAGGACGCGCGATGCGGATAGGATGGGTGCTGCTGGGGCTGCTGACGCTATCAACGGGTGCGCTGGCCGAGAATGAACGCTATCAGGCGCTGCCGCTGGCAGGTACCGAGGGCGGCAAGGGCGGCGCGCGCGCGTTTGTCCTCGACACCCGTGACGGCCATGTCTGGATCTGGAGTGAAAATGAGTTGATCACCACGCCGGATGGCGGCCGCCGCTATGGCTCCGGCTTTTCGTATCAAGGCAAATTGCGCCCCGGCACCCAGCCGGGAGAGTTCATCGAAACACCCAGAAAATAATGCGCTAAAGCCGTCTTGTTGCAATTTGGCAACATCCCGGGCGCGCCAAATCAATTTTTTAGTAGATTGTGGTTTTCTTTTACGGTTTTGCTAGAATTCCGCGCGTCGGCTGGATCACAAGTCCCGGACCGATCTCTGGTGTGGGTTTTTATATTCGTAAGTAAAGGGAAATTAAATGAAATATTCCGTCCTCCTGGCTGCTCTGCTGGCTGTTTCCATGGCCGCTTGCGGCAAAAAAGAAGAAGCCGCTGCTCCTGCCGAAGCGCCTGCTGCTGAAGCTCCGGCTCCGGAAGCTGCTGCTCCCGCCGCTGAAGCGCCGGCTGCTGACGCCGCTGCTCCTGCCGCTGAAGCACCTGCTGCTGATGCTGCCGCTCCTGCTCCCGCTCCCGCTCCCGCTCCCGCCCAGTAATTCCGGGCACGGAACGCAAAACCGGCCTTCGGGCCGGTTTTTTTATGTCTGCAAAAAACGATCGAGCCGCGCCATCGCATCGGCCAGCCGCGGTAAGGGCTGGGTGTAGGCAACGCGGATGTGGCGTGCCGCGCGATGCGAACCGAAATCGACTCCAGGCGTTACGGCAATGCCCGTCCGATCGAGCAAATGATTGGCGAATGCGTAGCTGTCCGAGGTGAGGCGGCTGCAATCCGCATACAAGTAAAACGCCCCCTGCGGCGTCAGCGGAATATCGAAGCCCCGCCCGCGCAAGGCAGACAGCAGAAAATCGCGGCGGGCGCGCAGATCGGCCTTGCGGGTTTTGAGTTCATCCAGGGTTGCGGGCGAGAATGCTGCCAGTGCCGCATGCTGCGCCGGGGTGGCGGCCGCCAGGAACAGATTCTGCGCCAGCCGCTCCAGTGCCGGCATGGCCCAGGCGGGGGCGGCCAGCCAGCCGAGCCGCCAGCCCGTCATCGAGAAATATTTTGAAAAACTGTTGATGACGAATACATCGTCCCAGCGTGCGGCGCTGTGCTCGCTGCCGTCGTAAGTGAGCGCCAGATAGATTTCGTCGACGATCAAGGCCACGCCCTGTGCGCGGCACCAGTCGCGGATGCGTGCGAGTTCGTCGGGGGAAATGGCGGTGCCGGTGGGATTGGACGGGCTGGCGATCAGCACGGCGCGGGTGGCCGCAGTGGCATGGCGCTCAACGGATTCGAGGGTGAGTTGAAAGCCGCTGCCGGCATCGACCGGAACGGTGACTGCGCGGGCGTCGCAAAAGTGAGCGAAATGGCGGTTGCAGGGATAACCCGGGTCGGCCATCAGCACTTCGTCGCCGGGACCAGCCAGCAGGCCCAGCGTCAGCAGCAAGGCGCCCGAGGCACCGGGTGTCACCACGATCCGTGCAGGGTCGACCGCAGCCTGCCAGCGGGCGGCATAAAACCCGGCGATGGCTTCGCGCAGGGCGGGCAGGCCGAGTGCGCCGGTGTAGTGCGTGTGTCCGGCGCGCAGCGCCGCGATGCCGGCCGCGACGATGGGTTCGGGCGTGGCGAAGTCCGGCTCGCCGATTTCCAGATGGATGATGTCGCGTCCAGCGGCTTGCAGCGCCTGCGCCCGCGCCAGGATGCCCATCACATGGAACGGCGCGATGCCGTCCATGCGTGCGGCGGTTCGGCGGAGGCTTGTGCTCATGCCGGGCTTTCCGAGCGGCGCAGTGGGTGCTGGCGATAAAACTGCTGCAGTTGCCGGTAAATCGCCGGGTATTCCGTATCTAGCACGTGCGGCGTTTCAAAGAACACTTCGCTTAGCACGGCAAAAAACTCGGCAGGGTTGGCGGTGGCATAGGGATCGATCGCGGTGTCTTTGCCGGCATCGACGCGCGCGGACAGGTCGGCATAGGCCGCACTGAAGTCGCGTGCCCAACTGGCGGAATCCATGCCGCGATGCAGCGGCGGGAAGCCGTTGGCGTCGCCGTTCAGCATATCGAGCTTGTGCGCGAATTCGTGCAGCACGACATTGAAGCCGTCGCCCCGGCCGCTCGCTTCGACGTCGGCGAGCGACAGCACCAGCGGGCCGCCGTGCCAGGATTCGCCGGCCAGGATGTCGCGCGTATGGTGGACGACGCCGGCCTCGTCCATCTCCACTCGCGGACGCAGGAATTCGTCGGGGTAGAGGATGATTTCGTTCCAGCCCCGGTAGCTGTCTTCGTCGAGCTTGAGGGTCAACAAGCAGGCCTGGACGGCGATGTTCAGCTGCATGGCAGCGTCGACTTCGGCGCCGCCGGCGGCAGAGAAGGTCTTGTCGTGGATGAACAGGCTGGCGGCTTCGCGCAGCTGCGCCAGTTCGTCGGACGTCAGCCCGCGCAGGATCGGCAGGCGTTCGACTGCGGTCCGGAACGCGGCGAACGGCACGAGGTGGTGCCGGAGAATGCGGTTGCGGCGCCAGTCGGAAAACCAGCTCATTCGTCGACGTCGAGCAGGCGCGCGGCGCCCGCGTCCGGGTGTTCGAGCTCGACCCGCTCGATCTGCAGGAAACGGCGGCTGATCTTGTCGCTGGAAATGCGTACCTCGCCCACATCCTTGTTGGCCTGCTCGATGTGGGTGGCGAGCTTTTTCATGCGCTCGTCGAAGCGCGCGAAATCCTTCGCCAGCTTGCTCAATTCGTCCTTGATGACGTGCGCCATGCGCCGCGTTTCCGAATCGCGGATCACTGCGCGTGCGGTATTCAGCACCGCCATCAGCGTGGTCGGCGAGGTGAGCCATACCCGTTTTTTCTGTGCATGTTCGACCAGATCCGCATGGTAGGCGTGGATTTCGGCGAATACCGCTTCGGCCGGCAGGAACATCACCGCGCCGTCGGAGGTTTCGCCGCTGACGATGTATTTGGCAGCGATGTCGTCGACGTGTTTTTTGACGTCGGCCTTGAACTGACGCCGCGCCGCCTCGCGCTCGGCCGATGGCAGCGTGTCGTCGAACATGCGGCTGTAGTTTTCCAGCGGAAACTTGGCGTCGACGCAGACGCTGCCGGTGGGTGCGGGCAGGATCAGCACGCAGTCGGCGCGCGTGCCGCTTCTCAGGGTGTGCTGGAAGACGTAGGCGTCGGGCGGCAGGCTGTTGCGCACCAGCGCTTCCAGCTGCACTTCGCCGAAAGCGCCGCGCGAGCGCTTGTCGCCGAGGATTTCCTGCAGCGACACGAGGTTGGAGGCGAGTCCTTCGATTTTCTTTTGCGCCTCGTCGATCACCGCCAGCCGCGACATCACCGAAGTGAAGGTCTCGTTGGTTTTCTTGAAGCCCTCGTCGAGCCGCTCGGCCACCTTGCCGGAGATTTCATTCAGGCGGCCATCGACCGTCTGCGACAGCTGCTGCACGCGCTCGCTGAACTGCGCAGTCATATGTTTCAGCGTGTCCTGTAGCAGACTTTGCTCGGCACGCCCCTGCTCGATGAGCTTTTCCAGCATCGCGGTCTGGAACTGGCCGAACTGGCCGGTGACGGTTTCGCGCGTCTCGGCCAGGCGCTCGGCCTGCGCGACCTGCAAGGCCGCCAGCTGGGTTTGCATGCGGTCGGATTGCTGCGACAGCCCCGCATGCAAGTCGGTCAGCACCGCGCGGTGACGGGCCTCCATGTCCTGCGCCAGCAGCGCGGGCAGCCCGGCCTGTTCGCGCTGCAGCGCACGCAGGCGCAGTAGCAGGAAAACAGTCAGGAGAACGAGGACGGCAAGGCCGGCGAAGAGGCCGATTTCGACAGGAGGCATGCGCGGATTTTACCCGTGCCGCCATGAAAAAACCCGGCGCCGGCCGGGTTTTGACATTATGCCGCTGCGCGACTGGCGCGCTTGCGCTCGTGTTCCTGCAGGTGGCGCTTGCGGATGCGGATCGATTTCGGGGTGATTTCCACCAGTTCGTCGTCGTCGATGAATTCCACCGCGGATTCCAGCGTCAGCTTGATCGGGGTGGTCAGGCGCACCGCCTCGTCGGTGCCGGAGGCGCGCACGTTGGTGAGCTGCTTGCCCTTGATCGGGTTGACCACCAGGTCATTGTCGCGGCTGTGGATGCCGATGATCATGCCTTCGTACAGCTTGTCGCCGGGCGAGACGAACATGCGGCCGCGGTCTTCCAGCTTCCACAGCGCGTAGGCCACCGCTTCGCCGTTGTCCTGCGACACCAGCACGCCGTTGTGGCGGCCGGGCAGGTCGGCCTTGACCGGACCGTAGTCGTCGAACACGTGGCTCATCAGGCCGGTGCCGCGCGTCATGGTCATGAAGTCGGACTGGAAGCCGATCAGGCCGCGCGCGGGAATGTGGTATTCCAGCCGGGTGCGGCCCTTGCCGTCGGATTCCATGTTGGTCAGCTCGCCGCGGCGACGGCCGATTTCTTCCATCACGCCGCCCTGATGCTCGTCTTCCAGGTCGATGGTGAGGTTTTCATACGGTTCGCACTTCTCGCCGTTGATTTCCTTGTACACCACGCGAGGTTTGGCCACCGCCATCTCGAAGCCTTCGCGCCGCATGTTTTCCAGCAGGATGGTGAGGTGCAGTTCGCCGCGGCCGGCAACGCGGAAGATGTCGGCATCGCCCGTTTCGTCGACGCGAAGCGCGACGTTGGTCAGCAGTTCCTTGGTCAGACGGTCGCGGATCTGGCGGCTGGTGACGAACTTGCCTTCGGTGCCGGCCAGAGGCGAGGTGTTGACCATGAAGTCCATGGTCAGCGTCGGTTCGTCGACCGACAGCATCGGCAGGCCGACCGGATTGTCCTTGTCGCAGATGGTGACGCCGATGCCGATGTCGTCCAGCCCGGAAATGATGATGATGTCGCCGGCTTCGGCTTCATCGACCTGGACGCGCTCCAGGCCACGGAAACCGAGCACCTGGTTGATGCGGCCGGTAGCGACCTGTTCTTCATGGTTCATGACCGCGACTTGCATGCCGGGCTTGATGCGGCCGTTGAGCACGCGGCCGACACCGAGACGGCCGGTGTAGGTCGAGTAGTCGAGCGCGGCAATCTGCAGCTGCAGCGGGGCGTCGGCGGAGCCGGGCGGGGTGGGGACGTGGGACAGCACCGTGTCGAACAGCGGCTTCATGTCGGCAGCGGCGCCGCCCTGCGACGGCGCGTCCTTCAGATCCGTGCAGGCCCAGCCGTTGAGGCCGGAGGCATAGATGATGGGGAAATCGAGTTGCTCGTCGGTGGCGCCGAGCTTGTCGAACAGGTCGAAGGTCTGGTCGACCACCCAGTCCGGACGCGCGCCGGGACGGTCGACCTTGTTGATGGCCACAATCGGGCGCAGGCCCAGCGCCAGCGCTTTCTTGGTGACGAAACGCGTCTGCGGCATCGGGCCTTCGACGGCGTCGACCAGCAGCACCACGCCGTCGACCATGCCGAGCACGCGCTCGACCTCACCGCCGAAATCGGCGTGGCCGGGAGTGTCGACGATGTTGATGTGGGTGTCGCCGTAGGTGATCGCGGTATTCTTCGCCAGGATGGTGATGCCGCGTTCCTTTTCGATGTCGCCGGAGTCCATCACCCGCTCGTCGACCGCCTGGTTGTCGCGGAAGGTGCCGGACTGCTTGAGGAGCTGGTCGACCAGCGTGGTCTTGCCATGGTCGACGTGTGCGATGATGGCGATGTTGCGGAGCTTGCGGGACATGATGGGGGGCCGGATTGCGGGAAGCCCAACATTATAGCATGGTTGTTTGACAATTCATTGTTATTGTGCGAGCGGGTGTGCAGCCAGGCGGGCGTCGATGCGGGCGATGACGCGCTGGTAGCGTGCGCTGCCGATGGGGCCGAAGCGGCGGTCGAATTCAGCCTGCGGCATGAATTCCGGCAGGTCGCGGAAATCCGGCAGCAAGTCGGCATCGTTGCGGGCGAGCGCCAGATGCTGGCGCACCCGCGCCGCGGCAGCACCGGTGGCGCGTTCGCCCAGCCGGACGCCGGCACGGTTGGCGGCGAGGTCGGTGAAGCTGAAGCCGGAACCCTTGCCCGCATCCTCCTCTTCCTTGATCAGGCCGATGGCGTTGGCCAGACGGCTGCCGCCGTTGACCGACAGCGCGGCGGAAATCATGAAATGCTCGGCAAAGTCGCGCCGCCCGTGCAGCGACAGCAGCACGCGCGGCGCCCGGCGGATCGAGCGGCTGTCGCCTTCCAGCAGCTTGGGCAGGCTGATCCCGGCCAGATAGGCCGCCAGAGCAGTGAGCGCGGCACGATTTTCCTCGCGTGCATCGCCGCCGGTTTGCAGGGCGTACGTAAACAGGGGGCCGGCGATCCGCACCAGCGGCACGGTGCTGCCGTGCGGATGTTGCTTCAGCAGGGCTTCCAGCCGTTCGGCGTAAGCCAGCATACGTGTCTGGTCCTCGGGGGCAATCAGCAATTCCGCGCTTTTGCGCTCCAGCCGGGTCAGCAATTCGGGATGCCAGCGGTAATCCAGGGTGGCCTGGTTTTCGTCGAAATTGATCTGGGTGAACGCATCGGCCAGTGCGGCGTAGGTCTTGTCGCGGCGCAGCCAGCGATGCGCCTGGCGCGCCACCCAGTCGGCCAGCGCGCCGGGCAGCGGCAGGCTGCCCAGTTGCAGGCTTTGAATCCGGATGCCGCCAGGCATCTCGGCGACTTCCGCAGTGAGGTTGAGGTAACGGCCAAACGGGTTGGGCGGTACGGCGAGGGTGGCGGAAAGCGTGGCCATGCCGGGCGTGAGTTCGGCGGCAATGCCGCTGACGCGGCGCAGTTCGACGACATAGTTCAGCAGCCGGTTGAGTTCGGCCTCGTCGAGCTGGATGCTCTGAACCACGTCGGGCGTCTGGCGGCGCGGGTCATGTTTCTGGAACAGCGTTTTGACCCAGGCCAGATCGGTGCGGCGAAACTCGGCAGGCGGCTCGATCGCCGGCGCGTCGTCCAGCATCAGCCAGGGCAGCACGGCGAGTGCGGCCAGCACGGCGAACAGGGCACCCCAACCGACAAGCCGTTTCATGTCATTCCGGCTGGTTGCGCATGAAATCGGCAGTCTTGAAGAACGCCGCCGTCATTTCCTGCTGCATTGCGGCATCCACCCCGACGTCCTGCATCGCACGGACCATGCAGCCCATCCACTGGTCGCGCTCGGCTTCGCCGATGACAAAGGGCAGATGGCGGCGGCGCAGGAACGGGTGGCCGAAGCGGTCGGTGTATTCCGGCGGCCCGCCGGTCCAGCCGGAAAGAAACCAGGCGAGCTTGTTGCGCGACTCGGTGAGGTCTGCCGGATGCAGCTTGCGGATGCCGTAATAGTCCGGATCTTCGTCCATCAGGTCGTAAAAGCGGTCTACCAGCTTGCGAATCGTTTCGCCGCCGCCGAGGCGTTCGTAATGGGTTTGCATGGTTCAGCCCTTCACCGGCTTGACCGCCGCCGCCGCCGCCCTGGCATGCAGGCGGGCCTCGTCCGGGTTGGCGGCGACGGCGAGCGCCACCCCCATGCGGCGGTTGACGAAGGCCTGCGGTTTGCCGAACAGGCGTAGATCGACGCCGGGCGTGCGCATGGCGTCGGCCACGCCGTCGAAGGCGATGCCGGTCGCTTCCAGGCCGCCGTAGATCACCGCCGAGGCGCCGGGTTCGCGCAGGCTCGCATCGACCGGCAGACCGAGGATGGCGCGCGCGTGCAGCTCGAATTCGTTCTGCCGCTGGGTTGCCATCGTCACCATGCCGGTGTCGTGGGGGCGCGGGCTGACTTCGGAAAACCACACGGTGTCGTCCTTGACGAACAATTCCACGCCGAAAACCCCGCGCCCGCCGAGATTGGCGGTGACGGCGGTGGCGATTTCCTGCGCGCGCGCCAGGGCCGCGGCGGACATTGCCTGCGGCTGCCACGATTCGACGTAGTCGCCCTTCATCTGCAGGTGGCCGATAGGCTCGCAGAAATGCGTCTCGACCGTACCCGAGGCGCCCAGCGCGCGCACGGTCAGCAGCGTGATTTCGTAATCGAAATCGATGACTCCTTCGACGATGACGCGGCCCTTGTCGACCCGTCCACCGCTGGCGGCCGCGTCCCAGGCGGCTGCCAGCTGGCTGGCATCGTCCACCCGCGATTGCCCCTTGCCGGACGATGACATCACCGGCTTGACGATCACCGGGTAGCCCAGCCGGTCGGCTGCGGCCGACATCGCCGCCAGGCTGTCGGCGAACACGTAGGGCGACGTCGGCAGCCCCAGCGTTTCCGCCGCCAGCCGGCGGATGCCCTCGCGGTTCATGGTGAGGTTGGCGGCGCGCGCGGTGGGGATGACCTCCGCCAGCCCGGCGGCCTCGATTTCCAGCAGGGTTTCGGTGGCGATGGCCTCGATCTCCGGCACCACCAGCTGCGGTTTCTCTGTTTCGATCAGCGCGCGCAGGGCCGCGCCGTCGCTCATGTCGATCACGTGCGCGCGGTGCGCCACCTGATGGCCGGGGGCGTCGGCGTAGCGATCCACCGCGACGACTTCGACGCCGAGGCGCTGCAGGGCGATGACGACTTCCTTGCCGAGTTCGCCTGCACCCAGCAGCATGACGCGGGTGGCGGAAGGAGAGAGCGGGGTGCCGAGGCGCATGGCCAAGAATCCTGGAAGCAAAAAAACGGGATTTTACCGTGCTTCAGAGATGTTCCTCGATCGGCAGCGCCTGCAGCACACGCAACAGGCCGCGCTGGATCGGGGTGGTTTCGGGCTCGAGGTCGAAAATGCGCTCGGCACCCTGGTGGACGTCGCGCCATTGCAGGCGTTTCGCGATGCCTTTTGCGGTTTTTTCGACGATGAGCCGCGGCTGGTAGCTGCGTTCGGGGCGCATTGCGTCTTCGGCGATGGCAGTGACCTGGCGGGCCAGTGCGGGCGAATGGATGACCAGCCCCATTTCGGTGTTGAGCAACGCCGAGCGCGGATCGAGATTGAAGCTGCCGATGAAGACGTGCTCGTCGTCGAAGACGAAGGTCTTGGCGTGCAGGCTGGCGCGCGAGGAGCCGCTGCCGAGGTCGCGCAGGCGACCGCCGGTGGGCTCGGCGACCGGTTTCAGTTCGTAGAGATTGACCCCCGCCTGCAGCAGCGGGATGCGGTAATGGGCGTAGCCGGCGTGCACCAGCGGCACGTCGCTGGCGGCATAGGCATTGGTCAGCACGTCGACCTGCACGCCCTGGCTGCGCCAGTACTCGAAATAAGCCATGCCGAGGGCGCCGGGCACGAAATAGGGCGACACGATGAGGGCACGCCGTGAGGGGTCGACCCACAGCCCCGCAAGCTGGCCGATCAGCAGTTTGGACGGCGATTTGCTGCGCTTGAGCACCTTTCCCGGCGGGTCGACGATGAGATTGGCGCGCGCGATGTGCCAGGGGGTTTTTCCTGCCAGCAGTTTGGAGAGGGGGTCGGCGGCAGTCAGCGCGCGGCCATAGTCGCTGTCGAGCTGCTGTGCGCGGTACTGCTGCAAAAACCGGGTGGTGCGCTGCAGCCGGATGTCGCTGGCGTTGACCGGCAGGGCGGCGGCGGGCACCGCCGCATCGCTGTTCCAGTATTGATCGAACGATTGCGACAGGCTGTCGACGATGGCGCCCGCGGCAATGACGTCGAGGTCGACGAAGGCGAGGTCGTGGTGGGCATCGAAATATTCGTCGCCGATGTTGCGCCCGCCGGTGATGCCGAGCTGGTTGTCGGCGATGAAGGCCTTGTTGTGCATGCGGCGGTTGAGGCGGACGCTTTCGCGCAGCGCCTGCCAGCCCTTGACGAAAAGATTGGTGCTGCGGGTGTGGAAAGGGTTGAACAGCCGTACCTGGATGTTGGGGTGGGCGTTCAGCGTGGCGAGCCGGAGTTCCTTGTCGGCGGTGTCGATGTCGTCGACCAGCACCCGTACGCGCACGCCGCGTTCTGCCGCCGCCAGCAGGGCGGCGGCGACCAGCTTGCCGGTGGTGTCGTTGTGGAACAGGTAGTACTGGACGTCGAGCGTGCGGGTCGCGCGCTGCGCCAGCGCCAGCCTGGCGGCCAGCGCCGCACGGCCATCCTGCAGCAGATGAAAGCCCGATTCGCCGGCCGGGATCTGTGCCGACAGATGCGCTTTCAATGGGCTGTCGGCCTGGTTTGAGACGGCCTGCGAAGGCGGGCGCTCGGCGCTCATCCTGAGCGTGGGCGCACAGCCGGCCAGCGTCAGCAGCGCGGCCAGCGCGGCGCCGGCAAGGCGGAGCGAATCAGGCGATCTGCGCATGCAGGCGTTGCCAGTCGAAATGGGGGCCCGGATCGGTCTTGCGGCCCGCGGCAATGTCGCTGTGCCCCACCACGGCCTGGATGGGATAGGCCTGTTTCAGCAAGCGCACCAGCGGAGCCAGGGCGGCGTACTGGGCTTCGGTGAAAGGCTGGTCGTCCGTGCCTTCGAGTTCGATCCCGACGGAAAAGTCGTTGCAGCGCTCGTGCCCTTGCCAGGTCGACGCCCCGGCGTGCCAGGCGCGCAGCGTGCACGGCACGAACTGGATCAGGGTGCCGTCGCGGCGGATGAAAAAATGCGCCGATACCCTGAGCCCACGGATGCCCTGGTAATACGGATGCGCATCCCAGTCGAGCCGGTTGGTGAAGAGGTCGATCACCGCATCGCCGTCGAACACGCCGGGCGGCAGCGAAATGTTGTGGATGACGATGAGTTCGATCGCCGTCCCTTCCGGGCGCGCGTCGCAATTGGGCGAGGGCAGCCGGCGCGAAGCGGACAGCCAGCCAAGCGCATCGAGAATGCGGGGATGAAGGGCGGAGAGCGGCATGGCGCAAGCTTACTCGACCCGCGCAAAGTCTGGAAACATCGGCGTCTAGGGCTTAGACTGCCGGCTTTTGCCGAATCCCGCCCTGCGTCATGACACCGTTTGAAGCGCAACAGTTGCTGGACAATGCCGAGTGCGTCGCGTCTGCGGACACCGTGCAGACCGTACTCGATCGCCTGGGCAAGGAGATTGCCCGCGTGCTGGCGGAGGACTTTCCGCTGGTGCTGGCGGTGATGGGCGGTGCGGTGGTGTTTGCCGGCCAGCTGCTGCCGCGGCTGGGCTTTCCGCTGGAGTTCGATTACCTGCACGTGACGCGCTATCGCGGTAAAACCAGCGGCGGCGAGGTGGAATGGCGGGTCCTGCCGGGACAGAACGTGGTGGGCCGCAGTGTGCTGGTGCTGGACGATATTCTGGACGAGGGCGAGACCCTGGCCGCGATCCGCGACAAGCTCCTGCACATGGGCGCGGCGCGGGTATGGTCGGCGGTGCTGACCAACAAGGACAACGGGCTGGACAAACCGGTGCGGGCCGATTTCGTGGGGCTGGATGTGCCTGACCGCTATGTGTTCGGCTGCGGCATGGACGCTTACGGACTGTGGCGCAATCTGCCCGCTATTTACGCTTTGAAGGACAAATAATATGTTGGGCATTATCGGCGGCACGGGGCTGACCCAGCTCGCCAATCTGGAAATCACCCATCGCAAGGTGGCGCGCACGCCTTTCGGCGAGCCGTCCGGCGCGCTCACCTTTGGCCACATCTGCGACCAGGAAGTGATCTTTCTCGCGCGCCATGGCTATGGCCACACCATTCCGCCGCACGAGGTGAACTATCGCGCCAACCTGTGGGCGCTGAAGGACCACGGCGTCGACCGCGTGGTGTCGGTGGCCACGGTCGGCGGCATTCATCCCGGGCTGATTCCCGGCATGCTGGTCATCCCGGACCAGATCATCGACTACACCCATGGCCGGGAGGCTACCTGTTTGGTCGAAAACGGCAAGCCGGTCACCCATCTCGACTTCACGTTTCCCTATTGCGACCGCATGCGCAAGGCGCTGCTTCAGGCCGCTGCCAGCGCAGGCATCAGCCTGCGCGATGGCGGCGTGTATGGCGTGACGCAGGGGCCGCGCCTGGAAACCGCAGCCGAAATCAACCGCATGGAGCGTGACGGTGCCGATATGGTGGGGATGACCGGCATGCCGGAAGCCTATCTGGCGCGCGAACTGGCGCTCTGCTACGCGGCGGTGGGCGTGGTGGTGAACTATGCGGCCGGGCGCGGCCTGTCGGCCGACGGCATCCAGATGGAAGAGATCCAGTCCGTGCTGGGCGAGGTGATGCTGCAGGTGCGGCATCTGCTCGAACAGCTGGTGACCAACGACGCTGCCGGGCTGTGCCAGTTCTGAACGTGCGATGAGGCGGGCTCTGTGAAACTCTACCGCGCCCTGCAGTCGCAGGGATTCGGCACCCGCAAGGCCTGCCTGGCGCGGGTGCGCATGGGCGAGGTGGCGGCCAACGGCGTGGCCTGCGACGATCCCGAGGCCGAGGTCGACCCGGCGCAGCTGGAACTGACGCTCGACGGCGTCAGCTGGCGTTACCGCGAGAAAGCCTATGTGCTGATGCACAAGCCGGCCGGGTATGAGTGTTCGCATCGCCCCAGCCATCATCCCAGTGTGTTTTCCCTGTTGCCGCCGCCGCTGGTGCAGCGCGGGGTGCAATGCGTGGGGCGTCTCGATCAGGACACCACCGGGCTGCTGCTGTTTTCCGACGACGGCCAGTTCATCCACCGCATGACCTCGCCGAAGAAGGGCGTCGCCAAGGTGTACCGTGCCGGCTGCGCCGAGCAGCTCGACGACGCCATGCTGGACGCTTTGCGCAGCGGCGTGCAGCTCAACGACGAGCCGACGCCGATTGCCGCGCTGGCGTGCGAGGCGCTCGACGGGCGCAGCCTGCGGCTGACCCTGGCCGAGGGCAAATACCATCAGGTCAAACGCATGATCGCTGCAGCCGGCAACCGGGTCGAGTCGCTGCATCGCGAAGCCATCGGCGGCTATGCCCTGCCCGCAACCCTGCCTGCCGGCGCATGGCGCTGGCTGGAAGCCGACGATCTCGCCCGACTGGAGCAGCCATGGCCATCCGCGATGTCCTGAAAATGGGCGACCCGCGCCTGCTGGAAGCGGCTCGCCCGGTGGAGGAGTTTGCCTCGCCCGAGCTGGCGCAGCTGATCGTCGACATGCACGACACCATGCGCGCATTGAACGGCGCCGGCCTGGCGGCGCCGCAAATCGGCATCGGTCTGCAGGTGGTGATCTTCGAGGTCAATGCCAACCCGCGTTACCCGGACGCCGAAAGCGTGCCGTTCACCGTCCTCGTCAACCCCGTGCTGACCCCCTTGTCCGGTGCGATGGAGGAAGCCTGGGAGGGGTGCCTGTCGGTTCCCGGGATGCGCGGATTGGTGCCGCGCCATGCCGCTTTGCGCTACCAGGGCTTCGACGCGGCGGGGCAGCCGATCGATCGCAGCGTGAGCGGTTTCCACGCCCGCGTGGTGCAGCACGAAGTCGATCATCTACGCGGCATCCTGTATCCGATGCGTATCCGCGACCTGCGCCATTTCGGTTTCACCGACACCCTGTTCCCGGGGCAAAACCTGCAGGACGATTGACGGGTTCTCGACGCTTTCGGGCATGCATTTAGCTTGCCTAAAGTTGTCCCTGTTCACGCCGCTAACTTGAAGCGTAACCGTGGGCGGGGTGCCCCGGCACAAGCTGCAAGGACGACAATGAACTCCGAACAACAGATCCGGCAGGCCAGGTACCGCATCCATCACGCCGACGTGATGATGGGGGAAGCGGCCCAGCTCGACGCCATTGCTGCCCAGTTGATGGCAGTGCAGCGGCAATGGAACGATCCCGGCCGCGAAGCCCACCTGGCCGCGGTGCTGGCGACCAGCCGCGCGGTGTGGCACGGCATTCAGATCGCGCTGGCCGAGGACGCACTGGTTTTCCCGCTGGAAGTGCGGCAGAACCTGCTGATTCTGTCGGTGTATGCCGACAGCAAGATCAGCGCATGCGAGCTTGCGCCCAGCGCCGACACGCTGGGCAGCCTGATCGCGCTGACCCATACGCTGGCGGGCAGTCTCAAGGAATGGCGGGAGGCGGCATGAAGGCTCCGCAGTTTGTCGTACAGGATCTGGATAGCAGTCTGGCCGATGCCGCAGTCGTCGCGGCGGGCACCACCACCTCGGTGCGTCCCGGCCGGGTCCGCAACCGCAGCAAAACCGAGCTGGACGAAAAGCTCAAGAAACCTGCCGACAGCGTGCGCAAGAAGTCGCCGCCGGCACGCAAGGCCCCCGCGCGCGGACGCTACGTGGACGAATACGCGCGGCCGGCGCGCTGAATCACTTTAGCACCTCGCGCACGTCGGTTTCCAGCGCCAGCCTGTCGGCCGGCGTATGCAAAGCGCCGCCACGGATCAGAAAGGTATCCTCGACGCGCTCGCCCAGCGTGTCGATTTTGGCGGCATAGACGTTTACCCCATGCCGCATCAGCACCTCGGCCACCGCAAACAGCAGGCCCGCGCGATCCGCGCAGGTAATCGACAGCATGTGGCCGTGCCCCTGCGCATCGGCTTCCAGCTGTACCGTGGTGGGATAGGGGTGGTGCCGCTGGTGGCGTGACAGGCGGCCGCGCGGTGCCGGCTGCATCGGCTGCGCCGGGTTGAGGTCGCGTGCCAGCTCGTGCTCGACGAAGTTCAGGAAGTCGCGGTAATGAATGCCGCGATTGGCCAGGTCCATCACCTGAAAGCTGTCGAGCGCATAGCCATGCCGGGTGGTGTGGATCTTGGCTTCGAGAATGGTGTACTGGATGCGCGCAAAAAAGCCGCAGATGCGGGCGAACAGGTCGGGCCGGTCGGGGGTGTAGACCAGCACCTGGATGCCTTCGCCGACCGGCGACAGGCGTGCCCTGACGACGGCGTCGGCGCTGTCGGTGCGGCGCCACAGCATGCGCGCCTGCCAGGCCATGTCGCGGGCATCGAAACGGGCAAAATAGCGCGCGTCGAGATGCTGCCACAGCGCATCGGCAGCGCCGGTGGGCAGGCCATACAAAGCGAGATTGACGCGCGCCTCGGCCTGTTTGGCGGCGATGACGGCGACGGCTTCGTCGCTGCCAAGCAGCCGCGCCCGCGTGGCATGGTAGAGGTCTTCCAGCAGCTTGCCTTTCCAGGCATTCCATACCGTGGGGCTGGTGCCGCGGATATCGGCCACGGTCAGCAGATAGAGGGCCGTCAACCGGCGCAGGTTGCCGATCCTGGCGGCAAATGCGGCGATCACCCCGGGGTCGCTGGTGTCCTCCTTTTGCGAGGTGCGCGACATCGCCAGGTGCATTTCCACCAGCCAGGCGACCAGTTCGCTATCGGCCTTGTCGAGGCCGTGCCGGCGGCAAAATCTCCGTGCAACGGCCGCTCCCAGCTCGGAATGGTCGCCGCCGCGGCCTTTGGCGATATCGTGAAACAGGGCGGCCAGGTAGAGCAGTTCGGGCTTGTCGAAATCGGCGATGAGGCGGCTGGCGAGCGGAAGCTCGTGCGCAAGCGCCGGCACAGTAAAGCGCCGTACGTTGCGCAGCACGGTGAGGATGTGCTCGTCGACGGTGTAGACGTGAAACAGGTCGTGCTGCATCTGCCCGACGATGCGGCCGAACGCCGGGATGTAGCGTCCCAGCAGGCCATAGCGATGCATCGCGCGCAGCGCCCGGGTGATGCCCAGCGGCTGGCGCAGCAGCGCCATGAACAGTGCGTGGTGCGCCGGGTTGGCGCGGAAGGC
>NZ_MKUG01000195.1 GCF_001897685.1 Thiobacillus sp. 65-1402 | reverse complement strand
ACCGACACGTAGAACTGCTTCGCATCGATCACGCGCCACTTGATGAAGGAATCGACCAGCACGTTCTTCTTTTCCGACGTGATGAAGCGCTCCGGGTCGGCCGCGTCCAGCGTCAGGATGCGGGTATCGAAGTAACGCACGTTCTGCACCAGCGGCAGCTTGAAATACAGTCCCGGCGTTTTCTTCACCGACACCACTTCGCCCAGCTGGAACACCATGGCGTTCTGCCGCTGGTCGACGGTAAACATGCTGCCGCTCAACACCGCCAGCAGCACGATCAGGCCAATCAGTACGGGACCCAGATTCCTGCTCATGGCCGATCCTCCCGGTCGCGGCTGCGTAAAGCGTCACGTGAACGCGCATCCACGGGGGCCGGCGCCGGCGCGGCCGGCTGCTGCGACAGCACTTCGGGCGCGCCGCTGTAGGGCTGGCTGACAATCTGCTGCAATTTGTCGAGCGGCAGGTACAGGAGGCTGTTGCCGCCCTTCTGGTCTACCAGCACTTTGCTGGTGTTATTCATCACGGTCTGCATGGTATCGAGATACATACGCTGGCGCGTCACCTGGGGCGCTTTCTGATATTCGGCAAAAATTTGCGCAAAGCGGCTGGCCTCGCCCTCGGCATTGGCGATCACCGACAGCTTGTAGCCCTCGGCTTCTTCCTTCAGTCGCGAGGCCAGGCCGCGGGCACGCGGCACCACGTCGTTGGAATAGGCTTCCGCTTCGTTCTTCAGGCGTTCGCGATCCTGCCCCGCCTTCACCGCATCGTCGAACGCGGCCTGCACCTGTTCGGGCGGCTGGATATTCTGCAAGGTTACCTGGCTGATGCTGATGCCGGTCTTGTAGCGGTCGAGAATCTGCTGCATCAGCACCTTGGCACGTGCAGCGATATCGGCACGGCCTTCATACAGCACGAAATCCATCTTGTTCTTGCCGACGATTTCGCGCATCGCGGTTTCGGCCACCTGCAACACCGTATCTTCCGGCGCGCGGTTGACGAACAGGAATTCCTTCGGGTCCTTCAGGATGTACTGCACCGCGAATTGCAGATCGATGATGTTCTCGTCGTCGGTCAGCATCAGGGACTCTTTCAGCACCTTGCTCTTTACCGTGTTGCGGTAGCCGATTTCGACGGTGCGCACCTGATCGACGTTGACCACTTCGCGCGATTCGATCGGCCACGGCAGATGCCAGCGCGGGCCGGGCTCGGTGGTCTCGACATATTGCCCAAAGCGCAGCACCACGCCGCGCTGGCCGGTATCGATGATGTAGAACCCGCTCGCCGCCCACACCACAACCAGCGCGCCGATCAGCAAGCCGACCAAATTGCCGCCTCCCGGCAGTCCGCCGGAGGAGAAGCCGTCGCCGCCGCTGCCGCCGCCCGTGCTCTTGTTGCCGAACATGCCATTGAGACGCTGGTTGATGCGCCGCCAAAGCTCGTCCAGATCGGGCGGCCCGCTGTTTTTGTTGCGGTTACCGTTGTTGCCCCATTGCGGGTCGTTCCAGGCCATATCGTTTATGTAGAGAAAACTGTGGTTTGGGGAGGGGGGTCGTCTGGTTTGCCGGCTTCACTCCGAAGCCGGCCGGCCAGCAGGATTTCCGACAGCGCCTCGCGTAAAAGTTCAAGCCCCGCACCCGTTTGCGCGGATATATATACGCTTTGCAGTTTACCATATTCGTCGCGCCCCACCCCCGGCGCAACGCCCGTCAAATCGAGCTTGTTGTAAACCCGCAGTTGCGGCACGGCATCCGCGCCGATTTCCCCCAGCACCTTTTCGACCGCCTCGATCTGCCGTTCGCGCCCGGGGCTGGCCGAATCGATCACATGCAGCAGCAGATCGGCTTCGGCGGTGGCCTCCAGCGTGGCGCGGAAAGCGGCCACCAGGTCGTGCGGCAGGCGGGTAATGAAGCCGACGGTATCGGCCAGCACCACTTCGCCGCTCGCCGGTTCGGCGCCGGCCGATTCAGCCAGGCGCGGCAAATAGATCTTGCGCGTGGTGGTGTCGAGCGTGGCGAACAGCTGGTCGGCCGCATAGGCGCCGGCGCGCGTCAGTGCATTGAACAGGGTGGACTTGCCCGCATTGGTGTAGCCCACCAGCGCCACCGACAGCACGTGCTGGCGCGAACGCGAACGCCGCTGGGTGCGGCGCTGCTTGCCCAGTTTGGCGAGCCGCTCGCGCAGCGCCTTGACCCGCACGCCGAGCAGGCGACGGTCGGTTTCCAACTGCTTCTCGCCGGGGCCGCGCATGCCGACGCCGCCGCGCTGGCGCTCGAGGTGTGTCCAGCCGCGCACCAGGCGGGTCGACAGATGCTGCAGCTGGGCCAGCTCGACCTGCAGCTTGCCTTCGGCGCTCTGCGCCCGGCGGGCGAAGATATCCAGAATCAGGCTGGTGCGGTCGATCACCCGGCACTGCAGGCGGCGCTCCAGGTTGCGCTCCTGCGCGGGTGACAACTCGTGATTGAAGATGACGACGTCGGCTTCGGTGGCGGCGACCAGCGCGGCGATTTCGTCGGCCTTGCCGCTGCCCACGAAGAGTGCGGCATCCGGGCGGCTGCGTTTGCCCTGGACTTCGCCCCGGATGTCGAGCCCGGCGCCGGCTGCCAGCAGACGCAGCTCGGCCGTGCTTTCGGCAAAATCCGGCATGCCGAAATCGAGCGCCACCAGGATGACTCGCTCCCCGCCCGCGTGCCGCTCGATCAAAGGGGCTCTCCCCGTCTCCGTCCTCGTGCGCTCACCGGACGCACTCGCCTGCTGGTGCTACGAAATGGGTCATATCGATACAGAGACATTCTGCAGACATTGCGACTTGGCATGCATTGCAAGTTTCTCATTTCCTGTTGGTTGCGGCGCCTGGTTCCAACCCGGGATCAAGCCAGTTGCGGGCGGCCGAAATGCCAGCCCTGCCCGTAGTCCACGCCCATGTCTGCGAGGATGCGTGCGGTCTCCGCATCCTCGACGTGCTCGGCCACGGTATGCATGCCCTCCTTGCGCGCAAAATTCGCCAGACTCTCGACGATGCCCGCCACCTTGCGGTCCTGGCGCATATGCGACACCAGCCAGCCTTCGATTTTCAGAAAGCTGACCGGCAGATGCGCCAGGTACAGATAGGACGAATAGCCGCTGCCGAAATCGTCCAGCGCCAGCCGGAAGCCGAAGTCGATGAAGGGCTGCAAATCGGCACGCAATTTCTCCAGGCTGACGATGCGCTGGCGCTCGGTCAGTTCCAGCACGATGGGCTTGGCCGACCCCGGCACCGTGCCGCAGGTCTGACAATAGCCCATGGCGTTGTCGAGCATTTCCTCGACCAGATCGCGGCGCGCCAGGAATTGCGGCGACACATTCACGAAATGGGCAAAATCGGCCGCCCCGCCTTCATTCATTCGCACCACGCAATGCTGCATCACGTTGCGGATCACCTGGCGGTCGATTTCGGCCATCAGCCCCAGTCCTTCCGCCATGTCGACGAACTCCCCGGCCTCGACGATCTCGCCGGCCGCGGTCTCGATGCGCGCCAGCGCTTCGTCCGCAATGGCCTGCCCGGTCTGCAAATCGACGATGGCCTGCGAGGCCAGCCTGACCCGGTTTTCCGCCAGCGCCTCCCGCAACAGCGCGCTGTTCCACGGCAGGCGGCCATGCGCCGCCATCCTGACCTGGTCGCGGCCATCGGCCTTGGCCCGATACAAGGCATGGTCGATTTTTTCCAGCATCGGCAGGGTTTCGCTGTCGTTCACGCCAAAAGCCGCCACGCCCGCCGAGAAACTCAGTGAAATGGCCCCCACGCTGGTCTGGATGGGCGCCGCACGGGCCTGGCCGGCCAGCCGTTCCATGATGCCGGCAGCTTCGTCCACGGTGCCACCATGCAGCACGAACAGAAACTCCTCCCCGCCCCAGCGCGCCACCCAGTCGCCTTCGCGCAGTCCGCTCTCGAAGCGGCGCGCCACGGCTTTCAGCACCTCGTCTCCGACGGCATGGCCGTAGCGATCGTTCACCATCTTGAAATGGTCGAGGTCGACCAGGGCCAGCGCGAAGCCATGGCCGTCGCGCGGCGTGCGCGCGCGCTCCTTTTGCAGGCGCTCTTCGGCCGCCCGCCGGTTGGGCAGGCCGGTCAGCGGATCGGTCAGCGCGATGCGCTGCAGCAGGTCCTTCTGCGCGGACTGATGGAGGGCATTGCCGAGCCAGTCGGCGATCAGGCTCATGTAGGCGACATCCACTGCGTCGGGCGGCGATTCGCTGCGCCGGCGCAAAAAGGCCAGCACCCAGCGCGTCTCGTCGCCGACCGACACCGGAATCCCGGAGAAGGTGCGCATGCCGAACTCGGTCACCATCGGATTGCCTGCAT
>NZ_MKUG01000194.1 GCF_001897685.1 Thiobacillus sp. 65-1402 | reverse complement strand
ATCGCCGGCACGACCAGCATCGCCATCTTTGCCGAAAAGAACGGCACTCCCCTGGTCGGCACCTACAATCTGTCGGGCGGCGCCCAAGGCTTTATTTCCACTCGTATCAAGGTGGCCCAGACTTCATTCATACGTACGGTTGTCAATGCCGGCGGCAAGTCTTACACCGCGGCCAAGGAAGTCAAGGTCACCGTCGGCGGCTGCGGCGGCTGATCCCCGGCCTGGCCAGACATCATTCGTTGAACCGAATTCTTTATTAGAAAGGAAAGCCAAATGGCTGAACCCATGCGTATCCGTGCCACCATGGCAGGCGACGTCGCCGACGTCAAAGTGTTGATGAACCACCCGATGGAAACCGGCCTGCGCAAAGACGCCAAAACCGGCCAGCTGGTGCCCGCCCACTTCATTCAGGACGTGACGGCCACCATCAACGGCGCCGCAGTGCTGAACGCCGACTTCGGCACCGGCATCTCCAAGAACCCCTACCTGGGCTTCAAGGTCAAGGGCCCCAAGAAAGGCGACAAGATCGTCGTCAACTGGGTCGACAACAAGGGCGACAAGAACTCCGCCGAGGCCACCATCGGCTAATGCTGTTGCGCGCACATTGACTGCGGCGCCAATGGAAGACCTCCATTGGCGCCGCAGTCAGGTATGCATGGTGTAATTCGCTCTGCTTCGGGCCGCTGTTGTGCTAAGAAAACAAAACGATGGGATGCAAGCGGGTGAATTGCTTGCTTCCCATATTAAATTCTGTTGACTTGGCGGCGGCATTCTCGATGAAACAGAGCTGGATGCCCTCGACGACGTGGCGTTGCGACAATGCCTCAAGGCCGCTCACGTGTCCGCGTGCGAGGCGACGGCATGCAAGCCGCCATCGCTACGGGACGTGGACGAGGCACGGCAGGCACCGCATGGTCCGTGTCCGTTCGAATGGATGAAGGGAGAACGCGTGGCGGCTCCGGTTTCCTGGCGATGAGCATGGCCGCCATGCTTGCCGACGCTGTGGTGGTCGTGCACCTGCTTTTCGTCGCCTTCGTGGTGGCGGGCGGGTTTCTGCTGCCGCGCTGGCCAAGGCTGGTCTGGCTGCATCTGCCTGCCGCCGCCTGGGGCGCATTCATCGAATTCAGCGGCGGGATCTGCCCGCTCACGCCGCTGGAAAATCACCTGCGCGTCGTCGGCGGGGGCAGCGCCTACGGCGGCGATTTCATCGAACGCACCCTGCTGCCGATCCTGTATCCGGGGCATCTGACCCTGCCGCTCCAGCAGGTGCTGGGCGGGGTGGTCGTGGCGGTGAATCTGGCGGCGTATGCGCTGGCTTGCCGCGCCTGGCGCCGCAAGGCCCAGGCGCGGCAGGCTCAACCGGTCCGGCGATCCAGTTCCTGATCGGCCAGGGAGACAGGGTCTTCCAGCGGTTCCAGATGCGTGGTGACGTGGGCGTGCGGCACGGCTTGGCGGATGTCGGCTTCGATGCGCTCCGAGCAGTCGTGCCCCTGCTGGATCGTCCAGGCGCCTGGCATCATGACATGCAGGGTGATGAAGGCCCGGGCGCCGGCCTGGCGCGTGCGCAGGGCATGGAATTCCAGCCCCTGCCGGCGGTAGCCGTCGAGTATGGCCTCGATGGCCCTGATTTCTTCCTCGGGGAGGGAAACGTCCATCAGGCCTGCGGCGGAGCGCTGCAGCAGATGCCAGCCGGTCCACACGATATTCAGGGCCACCAGCAAGGCGATCGCCGGATCAAGCCAGAGCCAGCCGGTCGCCCATACCAGTCCGACTCCTGCAATGACTCCCGCGGACGTCCAGACGTCGGTGAGCAGGTGGTGGGCGTCGGCTTCCAGGGTGATGGATTTGTATTTGCGGCCCACCCCCATGAGGATGCGCGACGTGAGCAGGTTGATCACCGAGGCGGCCACCGATACCGCCAGGCCGATCCCTACCGCTTCGAGCGGCTGCGGGTTCAGCAGGCGCTCGATGGCGGCATACGCGATGCTGGCGGCAGCAATGAGGATGAGAAAGCCTTCGAATGCGCTGGAGAAGTACTCCGCCTTGCCGTGGCCGTACGCGTGGTTGTCGTCCGCAGGCATGGCCGCCAGCGACAGCATGGCCAGCGCCATCATCGCGCCTGCCAGATTGACGAAGGACTCGAGTGCGTCGGACAGCATGCCGACCGAGCCGGTGAGCCACCAGGCCCAGCCCTTGAGCAGGATGGTGGCAAGGGCCGCAGCGATGGAGAGCCAGGCGTAGCGCTTGAGGGAGGCGGTCAGCATGTTGATTTTCAGCGGGAACGATCCAATCCGGATTTCCAAGCCCTGTTTGATTGCGTGCACTGGATTTTATCCCGGCCACATGCCCGCGGCATTTCCTGCCGCGTCGATCTTTCTTGCAGACATCCTGCGGCTGAATCAATAAAATGCCGGGCATGAAAATCCTGCCCGCCCTGCTGTTGTGCCTGCCCCTTGCCGCCCATGCCGCATGGATTGATTTCGAAGGCGAATTCGAACAGGACAAGCCCTGGGCCGAGGTGGCGTCGCAGCTGCCGCCTTACCCCAAGGCCGCGAACCTGATTCCGTTCAAGGTGTCGTCGGCGACGCGCAACACGTTCTTCGTCGACGCCGAATCGATCAGCGTCGGCGCCGACAACGTGGTGCGCTACGTCGTGGTGGTCGAGGCCGCGGGCGGGGCGAAAAACGTGTCGTTCGAGGGCCTGCGCTGCGAATCGGGCGAGCGCCGGCTATACGCCTACGGCCATCCGGACGGCACCTGGTCGAAGGCGCGCAACGCCGGCTGGGAGCCGATCAAGTTCCGCTCGCTGCTGTCGTACCAGAAAGCCCTGTTCGAGGATCATTTCTGTCCCAACGGCCTGCGTGTCCGGAACGCCGGAGAGGCGGTGCAGAATCTGCGGCGGGCGGCACGATGAGCGCTTCGGTCGTCAAACACGCGCGGCGCATCGTCGTCAAGGTCGGCTCCAGCTTGGTCACCGCCGAGGGGCGCGGGCTCGACCACGCCGCGCTGTCGCGCTGGGCCGGGCAGATTGCCGCGCTGACTGCGCAGGGCAAGGAAGTGGTGCTGGTGTCGTCCGGCGCGATTGCCGAGGGTATCGCGCGGCTGGGCTGGAAGAAGCGCCCGAAGGCGGTCAACGAATTGCAGGCGGCTGCGGCGGTGGGGCAGATGGGGCTGGTGCAGGCGTACGAATCGATATTCCGCACCTACGATCTCCATGCCGCGCAGGTGCTGCTCACCCACGAGGATCTTGCCGACCGCACCCGCTACCTGAATGCGCGCTCGACCCTGCGCACGCTGCTGGCGTTGCGCGTGGTGCCGATCATCAATGAGAACGATACGGTTGCCACCGACGAAATCCGCCTTGGCGACAACGACACACTGGGCGCGCTGGTGACCAATCTGATCGAAGCCGACTGTCTCGTCATCCTCACCGATCAGACGGGCCTGTATACCGCCGACCCGCGCCGGGACCCGCAGGCGACGCTGGTGATGGAGGCGCACGCGGGCGATCCCGAGCTCGAACGCATGGCAGGCGGGGCGGGCAGCAGTGTCGGCACCGGCGGCATGCTGACCAAGATACTCGCCGCCAGGCGCGCGGCAAGAAGCGGCGCGCACACCGTGATTTGCTGCGGCCGCGAGGAACAGGTGCTGTTGCGGCTGGCGGCGGGCGAAGCCATCGGCAGCCAGCTGATCGCCCGCCAGGCACCGCTCGCCGCGCGGCGGCAGTGGCTGGCGGATCATCTGCAATTGCGCGGCGGCGTGGTGCTCGACGCCGGCGCGGTGCGCGCCTTGCGCGAGGAGGGCAAGAGCCTGTTGCCGGTCGGCGTCAGGGGGGTGACCGGCGAATTCGGGCGCGGTGACGTGGTGGCGGTGGTCGATACCGACGGCCGCGAAATTGCGCGCGGCCTGACCAACTACAGCGCGAGCGAGGCACGCCGCATTGCCGGCAAGCCGAGCAGTGCGATCGAGGCCGAACTCGGCTACATGGATGAACCGGAATTGATCCACCGCGACAATCTGGTGGTGCTGGCGTGACCACCACGCTGGACCTGATGCGCCACGGCGAGCCCGTCGGCGGGCGCAGGTATCGCGGCCAGGTCGACGATCCGCTGTCGGAAAAAGGCTGGGCGCAGATGCATGCGGCGGTCGGCGATGCCGTGCCGTGGACGCGCATCGTGGCGTCGCCCCTGCTGCGCTGCCGTGCGTTTGCCGAAACGCTGGCCGGCCGCCACGGCCTGCCGCTGGCAGTGGACGAGCGGCTGAAGGAAGTCGGCTTCGGCGAATGGGAGGGCAGGTCGGCTGCCGAGATCGAGCAGGAAGCGCCCGGCACGCTGGCGCGCTTCAAGGCCGATCCGGTCAATGCGCGCCCGGCCGGCGCCGAGCCGCTGGCCGATTTCCATGCGCGGGTGGCCGCTGCGCTCGGCGACCTGCTCGCGCAGTATGCCGGCCAGCACGTGCTGCTGGTGGGGCATGCCGGAGTGATCCGCATGGCGCTGGCGTGGGCGCTGCACATTCCGCTGGAACACGCCTACCGCATCGAGGTGGCGAGTGCCGGGCTGACCCGCCTGCGCTTCGACGGCGAACACGCGAGCCTGATTTTCCACGGCAGTTCACGCATCGCCTGGTGATCCGCCGCATTGTTCTTCTGTCATGCCTGCTGCTGGCCGCGCCGGCGCAGGCCGCCGCCATCCGCATAGTCGATGACGCCGGGCGGACGCTCGAACTCGAGCGGCCGCCACAGCGCATCGTGTCGCTGACGCCGCATCTCACCGAGCTGTTGTTCGCCGCCGGAGCGGGTGCGCAGGTGGTCGGGGTGGACAGCGCGAGCGATTATCCCGAAGCGGCGAACATGCTTCCGCGCGTCGGCGACTACAGCCGCATCAACTTCGAGCGCATCCTGGCGCTGAAACCGGATCTGGTCGTCGTCTGGGTCGGCGGCAACCGCGCGGCCGATATTCACGGCCTGGAAAAATCGGGTTTGCCAGTGTTGCACACACAGGCCACCCGGCTTGCCGACGTGGCGCGCCTGCTGCGCCTGATCGGGCAGGCGAGCGGCCACGCCGCGGAAGGTGAGGCAGCCGCGCGGGATTTTTCCGCCAGGCTGGCCGCGCTGCAGGTTCGGGCCACCCGGCGCCCGCCGGTCGGCGTGTTCTATCAGGTTTGGGACCGGCCGCTGATGACGGTGGGCGGGCAGCACTGGATCAGCGATGCATTGGCGGTGTGCGGCGCGCGCAATGTGTTTGCCGACCTGCGCGCAGTCTCCCCGATAGTGTCGCGCGAGGCGGTGCTGCGGCGCGCGCCGGCGCTGATCTTGAGTGGCAGCGATGCGCCCGACGTGCGTCGCCAGTGGCAGCGTTTCGCCGGCCTGCCGGCGGTGAAAAACCAGGCGTTTGTGCGGCTGGATGCGGACCGCCTGCATCGTCCCGCGCCGCGCCTGATCGAGGGCGTGGCCGCTCTGTGCGTGGCGGTGGCGCCCTGGCGCCTGTCGCAATAGGCGTTATGCCCGGTGACGGTTGTCGCCCGGCTTGCGGTTGGGGCAGTTTTCCTTGATGCAGTCGGCGTAGATCTGCAGCGAGTGATCGTTGATGGCAAAACCACGTTCCTTGGCGATGCGGGTCTGGCGTTTTTCGATTTCGCTGTCGTAAAACTCCTCGACCTTGCCGCATTGCAGGCAGACCAGATGGTCGTGGTGATCGCCCTGGTTGAGCTCGAACACCGCCTTGTCGCTGTCGAAGTGGTGGCGCATCAGCAAGCCGGCCTGCTCGAACTGGGTGAGCACGCGGTAGACGGTGGCGAGACCGATATCATGGCCTTCGTCGGACAGCAACCGATAGACTTCCTCTGCGGTCATGTGACGCTTGTTGCCCTGCTCGAACAAGTCGAGGATTTTCAGGCGCGGCAAAGTGGCTTTCAGGCCAATGCTCTTGAGGTCGTACGGATTGCTCAAAAGAGGCTCCAGAAGGGGAACGCGAATACGTTATGATACGTTCTTTTCCAACCCGCCCAAACCCTTCCGGCTTCTCGGTTATGCGTCATTTCCTGATTCCTGTTCTGCTTCTGAGCCTGGCTGCCGGGTGTTCCAGCGTCAAAATCGGCCCCCATCGCATCGATGTGCAGCAGGGCAATGCGCTCGACCAGGAAAACGTCGCCCGTTTGAAGCTCGGCCTCAACCGTTCGCAAGTCCGCTTCCTGCTGGGCACCCCGCTGCTGGTCGATCCGTTCCGGACCGATCGCTGGGATTACGTGTACGTGTTTTACAAGGCCGGCAAGCTGGCAGAGCAAAAGCGCATCACGCTGTTTTTCGACGGCGACACGCTGACGCGCATCGACGGCGACCTGCCGGCGGCCGAGCCCGCGCCTGTCGCGCAGGTCGCGCCGAAAACCGAAACTCCGGCTGCGCCGTCGGCCGTGGCAACCGCGCCGATGCCCGTAGCAACCGCACCTCAGCCTGAGCCGATTCCGGCGCCGGCTTCCCGGCCCGCAGCGGTTGCCCCGACCGTCTCCCCGGCCGCTACGGTACCTGCAGTTGCGGCACCTCCTGCTGCGGCGCCTGTGATCACGGCGCCCTCCGTTGCGGCGCCAGCGTCCCCCGCTGCGGCAGCGACGGCTGCCCCCGCGGCTGTTGCGGCGCCGCAGCCCGGACAGGCGGCAACCGCGGCAAGCAGCGTCGTGCCCCCGCTGCCCAGTCCGAAAAACGCGCCGGCGTATGTCGACCCGCGTCCGCCAGCCGAACTGAGCCTGCAGCCCGAAACCGACGTGACGAAAATCCAGCCGGACGTTGTTCCGTCTTTCCCAGAAACGGCTCCGCTGGCGGCGCCGAACGATGCCGCCGTGCTGAAAGCGGTGAACGAGTGGGCAGATGCCTGGGCGCGGCGTGACAACGCAGCCTACCTCGCCGCCTACGATGCCGGCTTTATCCCGCAGGGCGGCGCCAGCCGCGCCGATTGGGAGAAGCGCAAGCGCCAGGTGCTGAACGCAGCCAAACGCATCGAACTCGAAATCGATTCGCCCGTGGTCGAGCGGACGGACGATGCTGCCGCCACGGTGACCTTCAATCAGTTTTACCGTTCCGACAGCTACCGCGATGCCGTGGTCAAGCAGTTGCGCTTGGTCGAACGCGACGGCCGCTGGCTGATCGTCGAGGAAAAGGTGTTGTCGGTTTTGCAAGGTGGCCGGCCATGAGCGTGCAGATCGCGATTGCCGGCGTGTCCGGCCGTATGGGGCGTACGCTGCTGGAAGCCGTGGCAGCCGATCCCGCTTGCGCGCTGTGCGCGGCGATCGACCGTCCCGGCAGTCCGCTGGCGGGGCAGGACGCCGGTGCCGCCTGGGGAGGCGCCAGCGGCGTGCGCATCAGCGATCAGCCGGGTGTCGTCCTGCCGGGCGCGCAGGCGCTGATCGACTTCACCCGCCCCGAAGCCACCGTTGGCTATCTCGATGCCTGCGTTGCGGCGCAGGTGCCGCTGGTCATCGGCACCACCGGCTTCGATGACGCCGGCAAGGCGCGCATCGAAGCGGCGGCGCAACGGATACCCATCGTGTTTGCGCCCAACATGAGCGTGGGCGTGAATCTCCTGATGAAGCTGGCCGAACTTGCCGCGCAGGTGCTGCAGGACGGCTATGACATCGAAATCATCGAGGCGCATCACCGCCACAAGGTCGATGCGCCCTCCGGTACCGCGCTGGGCCTGGGGCAGGCGGTGGCGCGCGCCATCGACCGCGATCTCGCCAGTTGCGCGGTCTACGGCCGCGAGGGCGTCACCGGCGAGCGCGATCCCAAGACCATCGGCTTTGCCACCGTGCGCGGCGGCGACATCGTCGGCGACCACACGCTGCTGTTCGCCGGCATCGGCGAACGCGTCGAGCTCACCCACAAGGCCAGCAGCCGCGCCACCTTCGCGCAGGGCGCGCTGCGCGCCGCCAAATGGCTGCAAGGCCGCGCGCCGGGGTTGTACGACATGCGCGATGTGCTGAATTTGAAATAGTCGAAACTGGATAACCGCATGCAACAGGAACCCACCATGAATGCCGTCAAGGTCTACAGCACCGGCACCTGCCCCATCTGCGTCAAGGCCAAGGCTTTTCTCGACAAGCGCGGCATCGGCTACGACGAGGTCCGCATCGACCTCGACCGCGAGGCGATGAAGGAATTCTCCGTCGTCACCAACGGCGCGCGCACCGTTCCGCAGATCGTGGTCGACGGCACCTGCATCGGCGGCTTTACCGAACTGACCGAGCTCGATATGGACGGCGGCCTGGATCATCTCCAGCCTTGATCCGAAGCAGGGGGGCGGCCCGGGAGGTGTAGCTCCGCATTGAAGCCAGGCTTCAGATCGGCTACAATTACGCAATTCAAGTTCAGGCGGGTGCGCGCAAGCGGCTCGCCTGAATTTTGTCACCTGCGCCACGCTCAATAGTCTTGTGGAGTTTTTCTTGTCTCGTGCCCAACCTGCCATCCTGGTTTTAGCTGACGGCTCGGTGTTTCGCGGCCTGTCGATCGGTGCCGACGGCATCACGACCGGCGAGGTGGTATTCAATACCGCGCTGACCGGTTATCAGGAAATCCTTACCGATCCTTCGTATTCGCGGCAAATTGTCACTCTGACCTATCCCCATATCGGCAATACCGGCGTCAATGCCGAGGATGTCGAGGCGGACCGCATCCATGCGGCGGGACTGGTGGTGCGCGATGTGCCGCGGCTGCATTCGAATTTCCGCGCCGGCCAATCGCTGCCCGATTATCTCAAGAGCCAGAACATCGTCGCCATTGCCGATATCGACACCCGCCGGCTGACGCGCATCCTGCGCGAAAAGGGCGCGCAGGGCGGCTGCGTTATGGCGGGCGCGGTGGATGAGGCGAAGGCCCTCGACGCCGCGCGCGCGTTCCCCGGCCTGGCCGGCATGGACCTGGCCAAGGTGGTGAGCGCGCCGGCGGCGTACGAATGGAATCAGACCGAATGGAGGCTCGGGCGCGGCTACGCTCAGCTGGACGCGCCGCGTTTCCATGTCGTGGCCTTCGATTACGGCGTCAAGCGCAATATCCTGCGGATGCTCGCCGAGCGCGGCTGCCGCCTGACCGTGCTGCCTGCGACCGCCACCGCGGAGCAGGCTCTGGCGCTGAAGCCGGACGGTGTTTTCCTCTCCAATGGCCCGGGTGATCCGGAGCCGTGCGATTACGCGATCCAGGCGATCGGCGACCTGGTGGCGGCGCAGATCCCGGTCTTCGGAATCTGCCTCGGCCACCAGTTGCTGGCGCTGGCCTCGGGCGCCAGGACCGTCAAGATGAAGTTCGGCCACCACGGTGCGAACCATCCGGTGAAAGACCTCGACAGCGGACGTGTCGCCATCACCAGCCAGAACCACGGCTTCGCAGTGGATGCGGCGACGCTTCCCGCCAATATCCGCACCACCCATGTCTCGCTGTTCGACGGCTCACTGCAGGGCATCGCTCGCACCGATGCCCCCGCGTTCAGCTTCCAGGGGCATCCCGAAGCCAGTCCCGGCCCGCACGACGTGGGTTATTTGTTCGACCGATTTATCCAGCTGATGGCCGACCATGCCCAAGCGCACTGACTTAAAAAGCATCCTCATCATCGGCGCCGGCCCCATCGTCATCGGCCAGGCGTGCGAATTCGACTATTCCGGCGCGCAGGCGTGCAAGGCGCTGCGCGAGGAGGGCTACAAGGTCATCCTCGTCAACAGCAATCCGGCGACGATCATGACCGATCCGGACATGGCCGACGTCACCTACATCGAGCCGATTTCCTGGCAGGTGGTCGAGAAGATCATCGAACAGGAGCGCCCGGATGCCCTGCTGCCGACCATGGGCGGGCAGACCGCGCTCAACTGCGCGCTCGATCTGGCCAAGCACGGCGTGCTGGAAAAATACGGTGTCGAGATGATCGGCGCGTCGAAGGAGGCGATCGACAAGGCGGAAGACCGCGAAAAGTTCAAGGCCGCGATGACCAGGATCGGACTGGGTTCCGCGCGCTCGTCGATCGCCCACAGCCTGGAAGAGGCGCTGCAGGTGCAGGCCGCGCTCGGCTTCCCGTCGATCATCCGCCCCTCGTTCACCATGGGCGGCTCGGGCGGCGGCATCGCCTACAACAAGGACGAGTTCGTCGCCATCTGCGAGCGCGGCCTGGAAGCTTCGCCCACCCACGAACTGCTGATCGAGGAATCGCTGCTCGGTTGGAAAGAGTACGAGATGGAAGTGGTGCGCGACCGCAAGGACAACTGCATCATCATCTGTTCGATCGAGAACTTCGACCCGATGGGCGTGCACACGGGCGACTCCATCACCGTGGCCCCGGCGCAGACGCTGACCGACAAGGAATACCAGATCATGCGCAACGCCTCGCTGGCGGTGCTGCGCGAGATCGGCGTGGAAACCGGCGGCTCCAACGTGCAGTTCTCCATCAATCCGGCCGACGGCCGCATGGTGGTGATCGAGATGAACCCGCGGGTGTCGCGATCAAGCGCGCTGGCATCCAAGGCGACCGGCTTTCCGATCGCCAAGGTGGCGGCCAAGCTGGCGGTCGGCTATACGCTGGACGAGCTGCAGAACGACATCACCGGCGGCGCGACCCCGGCCTCGTTCGAGCCGTCGATCGATTACGTGGTGACCAAGATCCCGCGCTTCGCCTTCGAGAAGTTCCCGCAGGCCGACGACCGCCTGACCACGCAGATGAAGTCGGTGGGCGAGGTGATGGCGATGGGCCGCAGCTTCCAGGAGTCGCTGCAGAAGGCGCTGCGCGGGCTGGAAGTCGGCGCCGACGGCCTCGACCCGAAGACCACCGACCGCGAGGAGATCGAAGCCGAACTGATGTCGCCCGGCCCCGAGCGCATCTGGTACGTCGGCGACGCGTTCCGCGTTGGCATGACGCTGGAGGAAATCCACGCGGTGTCGAAGATCGATCCATGGTTCCTCGACCAGATCCAGGGCCTGATCGAATTGGAAACCTCGCTGTCCGGGCGTGCGCTGACCGACCTCGGGCGCGACGAGTTGCGCGAGCTGAAGCGCGCCGGTTTCTCCGACCGCCGTCTGGCCAGGCTGTTGGAAACCGACCAGCACGCGGTGCGCGCGCGCCGCAATGAACTTTCATTGCACCCGGTCTACAAGCGGGTCGACACCTGCGCGGCCGAGTTCGCCACCCAGACCGCCTACATGTATTCAACCTACGAGGAAGAGTGCGAGGCACATCCGACCGACGCGAAAAAGATCATGGTGCTGGGCGGCGGGCCGAACCGCATCGGCCAGGGCATCGAGTTCGACTACTGCTGCGTGCACGCCGCGCTGGCGCTGCGCGAGAACGGCTTCGAGACCATCATGGTCAACTGCAACCCGGAGACCGTGTCGACCGACTACGATACCTCCGACCGCCTGTATTTCGAGCCGCTGACGCTGGAAGACGTGCTGGAAATCGTGCGCATCGAGAAGCCCTTCGGCGTGATCGTGCAGTACGGCGGGCAGACGCCGCTGAAGCTGGCGCGCGACCTGGAAAAGAACGGCGTGCCCATCATCGGCACCAGCCCCGACATGATCGACGCCGCCGAAGACCGCGAGCGCTTCCAGCAGATGCTGCACGATCTGGGCCTGAAGCAGCCGCCCAACCGCACCGCGCGCAACCCCGACAGCGCCATCCGCATGGCCGAGGAAATCGGCTACCCGCTGGTGGTGCGCCCCAGCTACGTGCTGGGTGGCCGCGCCATGGAAATCGTGCGCGAGGAAGCCGACCTCGTCCGCTACATGACCGAGGCGGTGAAGGTGTCGAACAAGTCGCCGGTGCTGCTCGACCGCTTCTTGAACGACGCGATCGAGGTCGATGTCGATGCGCTGTCCGACGGCGAACAGGTGGTGATCGGCGGCATCATGCAGCACATCGAGCAGGCCGGCGTGCATTCGGGCGATTCGGCGTGTTCGCTGCCGCCCTACAGCCTGTCGAACGAACTGCAGGACGAGTTGCGTCGCCAGACCGTGGCGATGGCGAAGGCCTTGAAAGTGGTCGGCCTGATGAACGTGCAGTTCGCGATCCAGGGCGACACCGTCTACGTGCTGGAGGTGAATCCGCGCGCGTCGCGCACCGTGCCCTACGTCTCGAAGGCCATCGGCGCGCCGCTGGCGAAAATCGCCGCGCGTGCGATGGCGGGCATTTCGCTGAAGTCGCAGGCGTTCGAAAAGGAAATCATCCCGCCGTATTTCTCGGTGAAGGAGGCGGTGTTCCCGTTCCGCAAATTCCCCGGCGTCGACACCATCCTCGGCCCGGAAATGAAATCGACCGGTGAAGTCATGGGGGTGGGCGACAATTTCGGCGAGGCTTTCGTCAAGTCGCAGCTGGCGTCGAGCTCCGAGCTGCCGAAGCCGGGCGGCCGCGCCTTCGTCAGCGTGCGCTCGGGCGACCGCGATGCCATCGTCGAAGTGGCGCAGGCGCTGCGCGATCTCGGCTTCAGCCTGGTCGCCACGCGCGGCACTGCCCAGGCGATCGAGTCGGCAGGGATTCCGGTAGCGATCGTCAACAAGGTCAAGGAAGGCCGCCCGCATATCGTCGACATGATCAAGAACGGCGATATCGATTTCATCGTCAACGTGGTCGAAGACAAGAAGGCGGTGAAGGATTCCTACACCATCCGCGCCGAAGCGCTGGCGCGCCGGGTGGTGTATTTCACCACCCTGGCCGGTGCGCGTGCGGCCTGCATGGGCATGCGGCACGGCAACGAACTCAAGGTGTATTCCCTGCAGGCGCTGCATCAGCGCCTGCACTGACCCGATAAGGCAAGGCTGTGAACAAATTCCCCCTCACCGTGGTCGGCGCCGAAAAGCTGCGCGCCGAGTTGCAACATCTGAAAAGCGTGGAGCGCCCCGCTGTCATCCAGGCGATCGCCGAGGCACGCGCGCAGGGCGATCTGTCTGAAAACGCCGAGTACGACGCCGCCAAGGAAAAGCAGGGCTTCATCGAAGGCCGTATTGCCGACCTCGAAGGCAAGCTGGCGAATGCGCAGATCATCGATCCCACCACCCTCGATGCGGACGGCCGCATCGTCTTCGGTGCGACGGTTGAACTGGAAGACGCCGAGTCCGGCGACAGCGTGGTTTATCAGATCGTCGGCGATGACGAGGCCGATATCAAGCAGCGCAAGATTTCCGTGTCGTCGCCCATCGCGCGCGCATTGATCGGCAAGTACGCGGGCGACAGCGTGGACGTGCAGGCGCCGGGCGGTCTCCGCCAGTACGAAGTGCTGGACGTGCAATACATATAATGCGGCGTTTCTGGGACGGCCTCGCCGGGACGATGCTGGTGCTGTGGATCGGCGGCATCTGGGCGATCGGCTACGTCGCGGCGCCGGTGCTGTTTGCCAGCCTCGGCGACAAGCAACTGGCCGGGGTGCTGGCCGGCAACCTGTTCGAATGGATGGCCTGGATCGGCATCACTGCCGGAATCTATCTGCTGATTTACCGCATCGCCCGCGACGGCGGCGCGGCGCTGAAAACGCTGTTCTTCTGGGCGGTGGCGGTCATGCTGGCGTTGACGCTGGCGGGCCATTTCGGCATTCAACCCATCATGCAGAGCCTGAAGGATCAGGCCATGCCGCATGCCGTGATGCAAAGCGTGTTTGCCGACCGTTTTGCGCGCTGGCACGGGGTGTCCAGCATTCTGTATTTGATCCAGAGCGCGCTGGGACTGTTGCTGGTCTGGCGTTCCGGGCTGGTGCGATAAACCCCGCTGGGCAGCAATCAGCCCGGCAGGACGATGACGGGTTTGGCCGCGGCACGATAGATCACCAGCACCTTGCCGATTTGCTGTACCGGCGCAGCGCCGGTGGCGGCGCAGATTTCCTCCAGCCAACTGCGGCGCAGGTCCGATTCGTTGCAGGCTGCCTTGATCTTGATTAGTTCGTGCGCAGCCAGCGCGTGATCGATTTCCTTCAATACGGCAGCCGTCAAGCCCTGGTTGCCGATCATGACCACCGGTTGGCGCGTGTGTGCCAGCCCCTTCAGAAACTGCCGTTGTGCGGGCGTGAGTGCTTTCATGCTTGTTCCTTAAATGAGCGCGGATTGTAGCCGATAGAGCCGATAGACATGGCACAGAAACCCAAGCGGACCAAATCGGGCAGTGCCTGGATGCACGAGCACGTGACGGATCCTTACGTCAAAAAGGCGCAGCAGGACGGCTACCGCTCGCGCGCCGCCTATAAACTGCTGGAAATCGACCAGCGCGACCATCTGTTGCGCCCCGGCATGACGGTGGTGGACCTGGGCGCCGCACCCGGCAGCTGGTGCCAGGTGGCGGTGCAGAAGATGAAGCGGCAGGGCAGGGTGCTGGCGATCGACCTGCTGCCGGTGGCACCGATGCCCGGCGTCGACAGCCTGGAAGGCGATTTCACCGAGCCGGCGGCGCTGACCTGGCTGGAAGAAAAGTTGCAATCCGGGCAGGTTGACCTTGTATTAAGCGATATGGCGCCCAACATCAGCGGGGTGATGTTGGCAGACCAGGCGCGGCATTACGAATTATGCGAACTGGCGCTCGAATTTGCGGCAAGCTGGCTGAAACCAGATGGCTGTTTCCTCGTCAAAGTTTTCCAGGGTGTCGGTTTTGAGGATTTCCGGGCCCGGATGCGGCAGGCATTCGAGCAGGTGCTGATCCGCAAACCCGATGCCTCGCGCGATCGCAGCACCGAGGTTTATCTGCTGGGACGTCGCCCGGTTGCCGCACGGGATGGCGTGTCGCAAGGCTGCCGTGGCATGCTTGCAAAATAGGGTTTAGAATGAGTCTAAACGTGCTGCGTTCGGCACCAAGGAGTAAACGTGAACAATCTGTCCAAAAACATCGCCGTCTGGTTGATTATTGCCGTCGTCCTGATGACGGTATTCAACCAGTTCGGCGCCCAGCGCACGGCCCAGAAGCAGATGCCTTACTCGCAATTCATCGAGGAGGTGCGCCAGCAGCAGATCTCCAAGGTGGTGATAGAAGGTAACGTTCTCAAGGGCGAGCGCAGCGATGGCCAGCGTTTCACCAGCTATGCGCCGAGCGACCCGTGGATGGTGTCCGACCTGCTGAAAAACGGCGTCTCGGTCGAGGCCAAGCCTGAAGAGCAGCCGTCGTTCCTGATGAGTCTGTTCATTTCCTGGTTCCCGATGCTGCTGCTGATCGGCGTGTGGATCTTCTTCATGCGCCAGATGCAGGGCGGCGGGCGGGGCGGGGCTTTCTCGTTCGGCAAGAGCCGGGCGCGCCTGCTCGATGAAAACGCCAATCCGGTGACCTTCGCCGACGTCGCAGGCTGCGACGAGGCCAAGGAAGACGTGGCGGAACTGGTGGATTTCCTGAAGGACCCGACCAAGTTCCAGAAACTGGGCGGCCATATTCCGCGCGGCGTGCTGATGGTCGGCCCGCCGGGAACCGGCAAGACCCTGCTGGCGCGCTCGATCGCGGGCGAGGCCAAGGTGCCGTTCTTCAGCATCTCCGGCTCGGACTTCGTCGAGATGTTCGTCGGCGTGGGCGCTGCGCGCGTGCGCGACATGTTCGAGCAGGCGAAGAAGAATTCGCCCTGCATCATCTTCATCGACGAGATCGATGCGGTCGGCCGCCAGCGCGGCGCCGGCCTCGGCGGCGGCAACGACGAGCGCGAACAGACCTTGAACCAGTTGCTAGTGGAAATGGACGGCTTCGAGGCGACTACCGGCGTCATCGTCATTGCCGCGACCAACCGCCCCGACGTGCTCGACCCGGCCTTGCTGCGCCCGGGACGCTTCGACCGCCAGGTGGTGGTGGGCTTGCCCGACATCCGTGGCCGCGAACAGATCCTGCTGGTGCACATGCGCAAAGTGCCGCTCGCCCCCGATGTGCGGGCCGACATTCTGGCGCGCGGCACCCCCGGCATGTCCGGCGCCGACCTCGCCAATCTGGTCAACGAGGCCGCCCTGTTCGCCGCGCGCGGCAACAAGCGCCTGGTCGACATGGACGATTTCGAGAAGGCCAAGGACAAGATCCTGATGGGCGCCGAGCGCAAGTCCATGGTGATCACGCCCGAGGACAAGAAGAAAACGGCTTACCACGAGTCGGGCCATGCGGTGATCGGCATGACCCTGCCGGGCTGCGACCCGGTGCACAAGGTGACCGTGATCCCGCGCGGCCGTGCCCTGGGCGTGACCATGTCGCTGCCGGAAATGGACCGTTTCAGCCTGTACAAGGACGAGATGCTGTCGCAGATCAGCATGCTGTTCGGCGGCCGGGTGGCGGAAGAGATCTTCGTCGGCAGCATCTCGACCGGCGCTTCCAACGACTTCGAGCGCGCCACCAGCATCGCGCGCGACATGGTGACCCGCTACGGCATGTCCGAAGCGCTGGGCCCGATGGTGTATGGCGAAAACGAAGGCGAGGTGTTCCTGGGGCGTTCGGTGACCACGCACAAGAACATGAGCGAAGCGACCATGCAGAAAGTCGACGCCGAGATTCGCCGCATCCTGGACGAGCAGTACGCGCTGGCCAAGAAGATCCTGACCGACAACCGCGACAAGGTCGAGGCGATGACCACAGCGCTGCTGGAATGGGAAACCATCGATGCCGAACAGATTGCCGACATTATGGCCGGCCTCCCACCGCGCCCGCCCAAGCCCTCCGTCACGCCGCCACCACCGGCAAGCGGCGGCGACAAGCCGAGTGCACCTGCGCCGACTACACAACCCGCGCAGGAAGCCTGAACGTAGATTCGGCATCGCGCACTACAATAGAGGGGCTTTGGCCCCTCTATTTTTATGTCCATACTCCGCGCCGGTTCGCACCGCCTCTCCCTGGCCCGTCCCCTTGTCATGGGTATCGTCAATGTCACGCCGGATTCGTTTTCCGACGGCGGGCGGCTGGGCAACGCACAGGCAGCGATCGAGCATGCCCTCAAGCTGCGGGAAGAAGGCGCCGATATCCTCGACGTCGGCGGGGAGTCCACCCGTCCGGGTGCGGCGGCTGTGCCTGCCGATGAGGAAATCCGCCGGGTGCGGCCAGTGATCGAGGCGCTTGCCAGCTGCGGCTTCGTGGTGTCGGTCGACACCACGAAGCCTGAAGTGATGCGCGCTGCGCTCGACGCAGGCGCGGCCATGGTGAACGATGTGATGGCCTTGCGTGCGCCCGGCGCACTGGAGGCGGTGAGGGCGTCCGATGCGGCGGTGTGCCTGATGCATATGCAGGGCGAGCCGCAGAGCATGCAGCATGCGCCCCGTTATGCCGATGTGGTCGAAGACGTGAAGCAGTTTTTGCAGGACCGGGTGCAGGTTTGCGAAGCCGCGGGCATGAGCCGCGAGAGGCTGGTGATCGATCCGGGCTTTGGGTTTGGCAAAACGCTGGAGCACAATTTGGCCCTGCTCAAGCATCTGCACTGCCTGGCGGAAACGGGCGTGCCCGTGCTGGCCGGGATGTCGCGCAAATCCATGCTGGGCGCATTGACCGGGCGTGCCGTCGAGGCGCGTGAATTCGCCGGGGTGGCGGCGCATCTGGCCGCCGTGGCGCGCGGTGCGCGCTTGCTCCGGGTACACAATGTGGCAGCCATGCGGGATGCGCTGGCGGTATGGAATGCAGTGGAGGAACAACAGGATGGGACGTAAATATTTCGGCACCGACGGCGTGCGCGGCAAGGTGGGCGAAGCGCCCATTACGCCGGAGTTTGTCATGCATCTGGGCTACGCTGCCGGGCAGGTGCTGGTGGCCGACCGCGGCAGCCTGCCGCCGAATCAACACCCGACCGTGCTGATCGGCAAGGACACCCGCATTTCGGGCTACATGCTGGAAGCTGCGCTGGAAGCCGGTCTGACCGCTGCCGGCGTGAACGTGCTGATGACCGGACCGATGCCGACGCCTGCTGTGGCCTACCTGACGCGCGCGCTGCGTCTGCAGGCCGGGGTGGTGATCTCGGCATCGCACAATCCGTTCGAGGACAACGGCATCAAGTTCTTTTCCGCCAGCGGGCAGAAACTGCCGGACAGCGTGGAGGAAGCGATCGAGGCGCGGCT
>NZ_MKUG01000193.1 GCF_001897685.1 Thiobacillus sp. 65-1402 | reverse complement strand
ACAGTTTGCCCCCTTCGGGCAGCGCCCGGTTGTGCTGGGAGCGGACCAGCCAGTCGGCGGGATGCTCCAGATCGCGGGCTTGCGCCATCAGGGCCACGATGTCGGCCTCCCGATCCGCCACGTACACCAGACGGGTGTCCGGCAGGCTGGCCGCCAGTTCGGCGATGCGCATGTAGCCTTCCGTCCAGCGGGTGCTTTCCAGCAGGCCGCCCCGTTGTCCGTCCGCGTCCTTGGGCTCGCGCGCCCACATCCAGGCATCCAGCACCCCCAGGGGTTCCCGTTCCGGGCTAACCGCGTAGGTGGGATGGACGTACATGCCACGCTGCGCTTCATAGGACAGCGGTCCCAGACCGGCAATGCCTTGCCCGTTGAAGTCCAGTTCCGTGGTGTCCTGCAGGCACAGGACGACGGGATGGGCGCGCATGCGCGCCTCGGAACTGCGCCAGTGCGGCGCAAGGATGGCTTCCCATTCAACGTCGTCCTGGGACAGAAAGCGATACGCCGCCTGGGTTTCCGCCCAGCCTCCGCACGCTTGCGGAATGCTGGCCATCGGATTGGCGGCCATGCGCTCGGCCAGCAGCACCGTGCGCTTGTCCAGACGCCTGTCGCCGAGATCGATATCCTTGAACTCCTCCGCCGCCCAGCTCATCACGCAAACCTCGTATTACCAGAGAAGTCAGCATGTTACGGTGAGGCATTGAAGTTGTGTGTAATGGGATGTACTTAACTGGCGCGTGTGATCCAGTGCTGCTTTATAGATGTCTGAATCGCTGATGGTTCCCATTTTGGAATTCCCCAGTAGCACATTCGGATGTGCGAAGGCGAAATAGTAATTGCAAACGCCCTGTCGTTGGCGCCCTGGTTTTGACTTTTCTCCCCTTACAGACCCGCCGAAGATCAAGTGCGTCGGGAGGATCAGCGGCAAAGGTGTCTGAGCCCCGCCCACAAAAAACAAAATCAAAAAAGAACAAGGCGGGGCGAGTTCTTTGCCGCCCACCCGACGCGCTTGATCTTCGGGAATTCGGGGATGTCGGGGTCGCCTTTTCTTTGGTTACTTTCTTTTGGCGAAACAAAAGAAAGTGACTAGCCGCCGGGCTACCCCCGGCCAACGCTCAATAGTCCTGCGAAGTCACTAACTACTCAGTCGTGCTTCGCGCCATTCCATGGCTGGATTGCTTCACTTCGCTCGCAATGACGGATCGGGGATCACGCGCTCAAAGCGTCTGCACAAACGCCAGCACCTCCGCCGCATGCCCCGGCGCCTTCAATCCGCGCCAGCTCTTCGCCAGCTTGCCGTTCACGTCGAATACGAAGGTGCTGCGCTCGATGCCGCGCACCTGCTTGCCGTACATGTTCTTCAGCTTCATCACGCCGAACAGTTCGCAGGCTTTTTCATCGGTGTCGGCGAGCAGTTCGAACGGGAAGCCGTGCGCGGCCTTGAAGCCTTCGTGCGACTTGAGGCTGTCGCGCGAGACGCCGACGACGAGGGTGTTGGCCTTGCCGAAGTCGGCGTACAGGTCGCGGAACTCCTGGCCTTCGAGGGTGCAGCCGGAGGTGTTGTCCTTGGGGTAGAAATACACGACGACATTCCTGCCGCGATGCTCGGACAGCTTGAAGGTCGTGCCGCCGGTGGACGGCAGTTCGAAATCGGTAATGACGGGTTCGCTCATGGCGGGCCTTTCTTCTTTAACGTGGCGAGGATTTGAGCAGCACGACAACGGCGCCGGCGCCGCCGTCGACGGTGCGCGCCTGGCAGAACGCGAGCACGTCTTCGCGCTGCGTCAGCCAGTGGCGCACCTTGTTCTTCAGCACCGGCAGGCGGTTTTTCGAGCCGTGGCCCTTGCCGTGGATGATGCGCACGCAGCGCCGGTCTTCGCGCATGCAGCGGTTGAGGAAGGTGGCCAGCGCGAGGCGCGCCTCGTCGCCGGTGTGGCCGTGCAGGTCGAGCTCGCCCTTGATGACCCAGCCGCCGCGCCGCAATTTTCGAAGCGCGGCGGCGGGCACGCCGGGGCGCGAGAAAAACAGTTCCTCGCCAGTGGAGATGGCCGCTTCCCAGTCCCACGGGTCGGCCAGGGCATCGATCAGGACTTGCTGCTCGTCGGCCCGTCTTTGGTGGGCGACGGGTTTGGGGCGCGGGCGTGGTATTTCAGCGCGATTGGACGGGGGAAGCGGCACGGCGTCGGCGACGGCGCGGCGAAACAGCATGGCGCCGTCTGCCGGCGGCCTGGGTTTGTGCGGCGCCTGATGGCGCGCGTCCGGAGCGGCAGCCTGCTCGCGCAACGCGCGACGCACGCGCGTCAGCGCCTCAAGCGAGGCGGGTGGCAGCGCCGTGCCGCGGCCGCGCTTCATGGCTCAGCTCAAGCGGTCTTGCCGAGCGCGTCCAGATAGCGTTCGGCATCGAGCGCGGCCATGCAGCCGGTGCCGGCGCTGGTCACGGCCTGCTTGTAGATGTGGTCCTGCACGTCGCCGGCGGCGAACACGCCGTCGATGCTGGTGGCGGTGGCGTTGCCGACGCGGCCCGAGCGGGTGACGATGTAGCCGCCTTCCAGTTCGAGCTGGCCTTCGAAGATGCCGGTGTTCGGCTTGTGGCCGATGGCGATGAAGATGCCGGTCAGCGCGATGTCTTTGGTCGAGCCGTCCTTGGTGCTCTTGATGCGCATGCCGGTGACGCCGGTCTTGTCGCCCAGCACCTCGTCCAGCGTGCTGTCGAGGGCGAGGGTGATCTTGCCTTCCTTGACCTTGTCCATCAGGTGGTCGACGAGGATCTTTTCCGATTTGAAGGTGTCGCGGCGGTGCACCAGGGTGACGTGGCGCGCGATGTTGGCGAGATACAGCGCTTCCTCGACCGCGGTGTTGCCGCCGCCGACGACGGCGACGTCCTGGTTCTTGTAGAAGAAGCCGTCGCAGGTGGCGCAGCCCGACACGCCCTTGCCCATGAAGGCCTGCTCGGACGGCAGGCCGAGGTACATGGCGGAAGCGCCGGTGGCAATGATCAGCGCATCGCAGGTATAGGTGCCGGAATCGCCGATCAGGGTGAACGGTTTTTCGGTCAGTTTGGCGGTGTGGATCTGGTCGAAAATGATTTCGGTCTTGAAACGTTCGGCGTGGCGCTGGAAGCGGTCCATCAGTTCGGGGCCCTGCACGCCGTCGACGTCGGCCGGCCAGTTGTCGACATCGGTGGTGGTCATCAGCTGGCCGCCCTGCTGCAGGCCGGTGATGACGACCGGCGAGAGGTTGGCGCGCGCGGCATACACGGCGGCGGAATAGCCGGCGGGACCGGAGCCGAGGATGATGAGTTTGTGGTGTGCGGTGCTCATGGTCTGTACTCGGGTGATGGGGAAAGCGAACTATTCTAACCAAATATGGCGGCGGCATTTCCATGCCGCCCGCCCGGTATAATCGGAAGCCTTTCCGCCCGATAAGTTCCTGCTCAACCGTTTCCATGGCGCGTCCCGCTCCCCGTTCGTCTCCGCCCCTGCCGCCCCGCATGCAACGCCTGTTGCGCGAAGCGCGCGCGCTGCTGGTGGGGTTTGCCGCGCTGTTGCTGGCGGCGGTTCTGCTGACCCACGATGGCGCCGATCCGGGCTTCAGCACCACGGGCGACAGTGCGGTGATGCACAACCTGGGCGGCAAGAGCGGCGCCTGGCTGTCCGATTTGCTGTTGATGCTGTTCGGCGTGTCGGCCTGGTGGTGGGTGGTGCTGGCACTGGCCTATGTCATTCACACCTTCCGCCATCTGAGCGAAACCCCGCTGGCGGGAGGGCGGCAACGCTGGCTGAAGCTGGGCGGGTTCGCCCTGCTGCTGCTGGCCAGCACCGGCATCGAGTGGCTGCGCACCTGGCATTGGGACGTGGCGCTGCCCGATGCCCACGGCGGCGTGCTGGGTGCGGGCGTGGGCACTGCGGCGGGCGCGCTGCTGGGATTCACCGGCGGCTCGTTGATTCTACTGCTGCTGATGGCCGTGGGATTCAGCCTCTTCACCGGCGTGTCCTGGCTCAGCATGGCCGAGCGCACCGGTGCGTGGGTGGAGCGGGCATACTGGAAGACGATCCAGGGCTGGCAGGCGTATCGCGACCGCAAGCTGGGCGAAGTGGCGCAGCAAAAACGCGAAGCCAAGGTGTCGGTGGAAAAGAAGAAACGTGTCGAGGCGCCGCCGATCCGCATCGAGCCGGTGGTGAAGGAGGTGCCGCAATCCGAGCGCGCGGTCACCGAGAAGCAGGCACCGCTGTTCTCCGATCTGCCGGATTCGCCGCTGCCGCCGCTGCATCTGCTCGACCCGGCGGACGAGGCGGTGGAGACCGCGAGCCCCGAGGCGTTGGAGTTCACCTCCCTGATGATCGAGCGCAAGCTCGCCGAATTCGGCGTCGAGGTCAAGGTGGTGTCGGCTTCGCCCGGCCCGGTGATCACCCGCTACGAGATCGAGCCGGCAACGGGCGTGAAGGGTAGCCAGATCGTCAACCTGGCGAAGGATCTGGCGCGCACGCTGTCGGTGATCAGCATCCGGGTGGTCGAGGCGATTCCCGGCAAGCACACCATGGGACTGGAAATTCCCAACCCCAAACGGCAGATCGTTCGTTTGAGCGAGATCCTCGGCTCCCGGGCCTACCACGACAGCGCCAGCCCATTGACGGTCACGCTGGGCAAGGACATCGCCGGCAATCCGGTGGTGGCCGATCTCGGCAAGATGCCGCACCTGCTGGTCGCCGGCACCACCGGCTCGGGCAAGTCGGTCGGCGTCAACGCGATGATCCTGTCGCTGGTGTACAAGTCCGACCCCAGCGCGGTGCGCATGATCATGGTCGACCCCAAGATGCTGGAGCTTTCCATTTATGAGGGCATCCCGCATCTCTTGGCGCCGGTGGTCACCGACATGAAGCAGGCCGCTTCCGCGCTCAACTGGTGCGTCGGCGAAATGGAGCGCCGCTACAAGCTGATG
>NZ_MKUG01000192.1 GCF_001897685.1 Thiobacillus sp. 65-1402 | reverse complement strand
GCGTGAAGGCTTTCGCCGGGCGCTGCACAAGCGTCCGGTTTCCACCGAGCTGGTCGACGCCGCGGTCGACCGCATCCGCCAGCGCCTGCTGACGCTGGGCGAGCGCGAAATCCCCGCGCGCGCAGTCGGCGAGCTGGTGATGAACGAACTGAAGAAGCTCGACAAGGTCGCCTACATCCGCTTCGCCTCGGTGTACCGCAGTTTCCAGGACGTCGAGGACTTCCGCGACGTCATCCGCGACATCGACCAGTAAATGCCCAGCGCCGACCGCTTCAGCGCCGCCGACCATGCCCACATGGCGCGCGCGCTGCAACTCGCGGCGCGCGGCCTCAACACCACCAGCCCCAATCCGCGCGTCGGCTGCATCATCGTCAGGGACGGCCGCGTCGTCGGCGAAGGCTGGCACGAACGCGCCGGCACCCCGCACGCCGAAATCCACGCGCTGCAGGCCGCCGGTGACGCCGCACGCGGCGCGACGGTGTACGTCACGCTGGAGCCCTGCTCGCACCACGGCCGCACCCCGCCGTGCGCCGAGGCGCTGATCCAGGCCGGCGTGGCGCGCGTGGTGGCGGCGATGAACGATCCCAATCCGCTGGTCGCGGGCGGCGGCATCGCCATGCTGACGCTGGCGGGCATCCCGGCCGAAGTAGGGCTGATGGAGGCCGGCGCGCGCGCGCTCAACCCCGGCTTCGTTTCGCGCATGACGCGGCAACGCCCATGGGTGCGCCTCAAGACCGCCGCGACGCTCGACGGCAAGACCGCGCTCGCCAACGGCGCCTCGCAGTGGATCACCGGCACGGCCGCGCGCGCCGACGTGCAGGCGCTGCGCGCGCGTGCCTGCGCCATCCTCACCGGCAGCGGCACCGTGCTGGCCGACAATCCGCGCATGAATGTGCGCGATTTCGACATCGGCCGGCAGCCGCTCAGGGTCGTCGTCGATTCCGCCTTGCGCACGCCGGCCGACGCGGCAATCCTGCCCGCGCTCGTCGCCTGCCACCACGCCGAGCCCGGCATGCGTTCGCTGCTCGAACAGGCGGGCGCCGAGGTGGTCGCATTGCCGGGGACGGATGGCCGCGTCGACCTCGCCGCCCTGCTCGCACTGCTGGCGCAGCGCGGCGTCAACGAACTGCACGTCGAAGCCGGCGCCGCGCTCAACGGCGCCCTGCTCAAGGCCGGGCTGGTCGACGAATGGGTGGCCTATCTGGCGCCGCTGGCAGTGGGCGACGATGCGCGCGGACTGTTCGCCCACGCGCCGCTGGCGGCACTGGGCGACGCCGCACGCTTCACCTTGGCCGACGTGCGCCAGGTCGGCGGCGACCTGCGCCTGACGCTGCTGCCCGCGTGAGTTCATTCAAGGATCACTTCTCGTCGGGGTCCGATCGCTACGCCGCCTATCGCCCGGACTACCCCGCCGCGCTGTTCGCCTGGCTTGCCGGCCAGTGCTCTGGGCATGACCTCGCCTGGGATTGCGCCACCGGCAGCGGCCAGGCGGCGCTGGGGCTGGCGGCGCATTTCCGCCGGGTCGTCGCCACCGACGCCTCGGCCGAACAGATCCGTCATGCCGCGCCGCATCCCGCCATCACGTACCGGGTGGCGCCCGCCGAAGCCAGCGGCCTCGCCGACCACAGCATCGACCTCGTCACCGTCGCGCAGGCGGCGCACTGGTTCGACCTGCCGGCTTTTTACGCCGAAGCAGCGCGCGTGCTGAAGCCGGACGGCATGGTCGCATTGTGGGGTTACGGGCGGATGGTGCTGCCGGGGGAAATGGACGCGCCATTCCTGCGCTTCTACGGCGAAACCGTCGGCCCCTACTGGCCGGCCGAACGCGCGCTGATCGACGACGCCTACCGCAGCCTGGATTTTCCCTTCATGGAAATCGAGGCGCCGGCTTTTGCCATCGAGGTCGCGTGGACGCTGCCGCGGCTGCTGGATTACCTCTCCACCTGGTCGGCGGTGAGGCGCTACCGGGCCGCGCGAGGGCACGACCCGCTGCCGCCGCTGCGGGCCGAACTGGCGCCCCTGTGGGGCACTCCGGAAGCGGCCCGAACGCTGCGATGGCCGCTGTTTTTGCGCGCGGGACGCGTCGCCTGAACTGCGTTCAGGCCAGGGTGATCTCGCGCTCGCTACGACGGATACGCCCCTGCCTGTGCAGCGTCGACAGGGTGCGATACAAGTGCTCGTGCGTCATGCCCAGCGCGCCGGCCCAGGTTTTGAGCGAGCAGCCTTGCCGTGCAAAGCGGCCATGCTCGCGCAGGTAATGCAGCACGCGATCCTCGGCGCGCGGCAGGCTCAGGCGCTCGCACTGCCCGCGCAGATCGCGGATGGTATGCGACAGCCACCTCGTGTAGGCGCGGCTGAAATCCGCCTCGCTCAGCGCGACACGAAAATCCGCCAGCGGCAGCACCCACGCCAGGCTGTCCACCGCCGCCTCGCCATCGCAATGGTAGCGATCCGAAAACAGCGACGCCTCGGCCAGCGCGCCGCGCGAGCAGCGCTGCAGAATCACGCGTTCGCCCTGCGGCGTGTGGCGGACCAGCTGCAGTTCCCCGGCCGTTACCCAGAACAGGCTGGCAGGCTTTTTGTCGCTGCCGAACACCCGCGTGCCTTTGGCGATCATGCGTGATTCGGCATGGCGCGCGAGCCAGGTTTCGATATCGGTCAGGGCATCCTGTCGAGGCATGAGCGAAATCATACGCGTTCGTCGTGCCGCGTCCTACACTTCGTTCGGACCACCTATGGCGCATCACATGGAGCACGCATGAAAACCTGCCTGACCCTCGCACTCGGCCTGGCCATGAGCACGGCCGTCTGGGCCGCCGCCGACTCTCACGCCGGCCACCATACTGGCAGCCCTCCCGGCGTCGCACCGGCCGCGCGCAAGCCCCTAAGCTTTCCGCCCGCGCTCAAGGCGGAAACGCTGGCCAACATGCGCGACCACCTCCTCGCCATCCAGGAAATCACCGCCCACCTCGCCGACAAGCAGTTCGATGCCGCCGCCGAGGTGGCCGAAACCCGTCTCGGCATCAGTTCGCTGCAGCGCCATGGCGCCCACGAAGTGGCCCGATACATGCCGGAGGGTATGCGCCAAATCGGCCACGGCATGCATCAGGCCGCGAGCCGGTTTGCGGTGGTGGCACAGGAAGCGGGGGCCACCGGCGACGTCGGTCCGGCTTTGCGCGCGCTATCGCAGGTGCAGGCAAGTTGCGTGAGCTGCCACGCCGCCTATCGATTGAAATGATCGGCGTTCCAGCATATCGGCATGCTGCGTGTCGCTGTGCTGCGTCCCTTCCGGCGGGACCGCGGCGACGGCATTCCGCATCCGGCCTACGCCACGCGCACCGAAAATTTCTCGAACAGCCCGGCCAGTTCCCCGCCCACCTCCTCTAGGGGGCGCTCGCGCGCCGGATTCCGGCACAGCTCGTCATTCCGGCAGCCCTGGCTGCGAAAGGCCTGGATGACGTAGCGCCGGACGCCGCGCGCGGCCAGGTCGTGCGCCAGGCCGACCACCTCCGCATCGGCCAGCAGCGCCGGATGCACGGTGGTGCGGATTTCGTGCGCCACGCCGGAAGCCAGCACCTGCTCCAGGCTCTCGCGGGCGCGCGTTCCGCTTTCCGCCACGCCGGTGATGCCGGCGTAATCGGCAAACGGCGCTTTCACGTCGAGCCCCACCCAGTCGACCAGCGGCAGCACCGCCGCCAGCCGCCCGGGGTACATGCCGCCGGTGTGCAGGCCGATCTTGAAGCCAAGTCCGCGCGCCGCGCGCATCGCATCCGGCAACGCTGCCTGCAGCGTCGGCTCGCCGCCGGAAAACACCACGCCGTCGAGCAATCCCTGGCGGCGGCGCAGGAAAGCCAGCACCTCTTCCCAGGGGATTTCGTCGGCGCCGCGCGGCGGAATCAGATCGGGGTTATGGCAATAGCCGCAGCGCCAGGGACAGCCCTGGCAGAACACCACCGCGGCCAGCAGACCGGGCCAGTCGGTGGTGGACAGCGGCGTCAGGCCGCCCACGCGCAGCGTCATTTCTGGTATTGGCGCAGCATGTCGCTCTTATCCGAGCGTGCAGCGGCCTTCGACAAAGAACTGGCGCTCGCGATGCTCGCTCTGCTTGCCCTTGTTGAAGCTCGTCACCGGGCGGTGGTAGCCCATCACGCGGGTCCACACTTCGCAGCGGGTGCGCTCCTCGTCCTTCAGGGCAACGGTCTGGATTTGGCTCGAAACACTCATGTCGTTCATATCGGTCTCCTAGGGATCAGGCTGAAACAGCGCGTTTGCGGGACAGGGCCTCTTCGTCGCACGTGGGACAGAATTCGTGCTCGCCGGCGAGGTAGCCGTGTTTGGGACAGATGGAAAAAGTCGGCGTGACGGTGATGTAGGGCAGACGGAAGCGCGTCAGCGCGCGGCGCACCAGGTTGCGGCAAGCGTCGACGGAGGAGATGCGCTCCGACATGTAGAGATGCAGCACGGTGCCGCCGGTGTATTTGCGCTGCAGGTCGTCCTGCCGTTCCAGCGCCTCGAAGGCGTCGTCGGTGAAGCCCACCGGCAGCTGCGTCGAGTTGGTGTAGTACGGCGCCTCGCCGCTGCCCGCCTGCAGGATGCCCGGGTAGCGCTTGGCATCCTCCTTGGCGAAACGGTAGGTGGTGCCCTCGGCCGGCGTGGCTTCCAGGTTGTACATGTGGCCGGTCTCCTCCTGGAACGCGGCGATGCGTCCACGGATGTGGTCGAGCAGCCGCACCGCGAAGTCATGACCCCATGCGGTGGTGATGTCGTGCTGGTCATCCGTGAAGTTGCGGATCATCTCGTTGACGCCGTTGACGCCGACGGTCGAGAAGTGGTTGCGCAGGGTGCCGAGGTAGCGCTTGGTGTAGGGGAACAGACCGTTGTCCATCAGGCGCTGGATTTCCTTGCGCTTGATTTCCAGGCCGTTCCTCGCCATGTCGAGCAGCGCGTCGAGGCGGCGCAGCAAGCCCGCTTCGTCGCCCTTGTACTCGTAGCCGAGGCGCGCGCAGTTGACCGTCACCACGCCGACCGAGCCGGTCTGCTCGGCCGAACCGAACAGGCCGTTGCCGCGCTTCAGGAGTTCGCGCAGGTCGAGCTGCAGGCGGCAGCACATCGAGCGGATATGGTTCGGCTTCATCTCGGAATTGATGAAGTTCTGGAAGTACGGCAGGCCGTAGCGCGCGGTCATGGCGAACAGGCGTTCGGCATTTTCCGATTCCCAGGGGAAATCCGGCGTCATGTTGTAGGTCGGGATGGGGAAGGTGAACACCCGGCCCTTGGCGTCGCCGGTGGTCATCACCTCGATGTAGGCGCGGTTGATCATGTCCATCTCGACCTGCAGCTCGCCGTAGGTGAAGGGCATTTCCTTGCCGCCGATCATCGGCACCTGGTCGCGCAGGTCTTCGGGACAGGTCCAGTCGAAGGTCAGGTTGGTGAACGGCGTCTGGGTGCCCCAGCGCGACGGCACGTTGAGGTTGTAGATCAGCTCCTGGATGCACTGCCTGACCGCTTCGTAGCTCATGCCGTCGTTGCGGATGAACGGCGCCATGTAGGTGTCGAACGAGCTGAACGCCTGCGCGCCGGCCCATTCGTTCTGCAGTGTGCCGAGGAAGTTGACGATCTGGCCGACCGCGGAGGACATGTGCTTCGGCGGCCCCGCCTCGACCTTGCCCGGCACGCCGTTCAGGCCTTCGTGCAGCAAGGTGCGCAGCGACCAGCCGGCGCAGTAGCCGGCCAGCATGTCGAGGTCGTGGACGTGGATCGAGCCGTCGCGGTGCGCCTCGCCGAGCTCGGGCGGGTAGACGTGGTTGAGCCAGTAGTTGGCCACCACCTTGCCGGAGACGTTGAGGATCAGGCCGCCGAGGCTGTAGCCCTGGTTGGCGTTGGCGTTGACCCGCCAGTCCTGGCGCGACAGGTATTCGTTGATCGAGGCTTCGACGTCGACCAGCGTCTTGCGGTCCTCGCGCAGCTTCTTGTGCGTTTCGCGATAGACGATGTAGGCACGCGCGGTAGCCAGGTGGTTGGCGGCGATCAGGCTCTGCTCGACCACATCCTGGATGCGCTCGATGCTCGGCGGGGCGTTGCGGAATTTGTGAATCAGCACCTTCACCACCTGGGCGGTGAGCAAGTCGGCTTCGGCTTCGCCGAATTCGCCGCTGGCCTGCCCGGCACGCAGAATGGCCGAACGTATCTTCGCGGCATCGAATATTGCCTGACGCCCGTCGCGCTTGATGACTTCGCGGGGCAGAACTGCTATCACTGAATTCATTCCCTTTGTCTCCTTGTCAACATTTTGTGTGTTGCAGACAACAAACATACGACATCTTGTGTTCAAGTCAAGAAGAAATTCAGGTTGGCATATCCTGATAAACTTAAATATGCATTTTTTCATCAACTTATGGAGGCACAGCATGGGTATGATTCTGGAGTATCTGGGCGGCGACCACCGCGCCTGCGACGATTTGTTTGCATCCGCCGAAGCCGCCGTGGCGCAGAAGGACTGGGACAGCGCGCGCAGCCTGTCCGACCGCTTTCAGGCGGCGATGGCGCACCATCTGCGGATGGAGGAAGAGGTGCTGTTCCCCGCGTTCGAAGCCCGTACCGGCAACACGATGGGGCCGACCCACGTCATGCGCATGGAGCACGAGCAGATGCGCGCCCTGCTGCAGGACATGGCGCGCGCGGCGCTGGCGGCCGACCACAGCGGCTATCTCGGCCTGTCGGAAACGCTCAACATGCTGATGCAGCAACACAACCTGAAGGAGGAAAACATGCTCTACCCGATGTCCGATCAGGTGCTTGCGGCCGATTGCGAAGCGCTGATCCGCAGCATGGATGCGGTTGCGAAGTGACCGCACGCAGCGTCGATGGTCGCACCGGCTGACGAAATCCTCATCGACGCCCGCTGGCTGGAACCGCCGGAGCCGATGGAGCAGGCGTTGCGCGCGCTGGCCCTGCTGCAGCCCGGCCAGCACATCCGGCTGCTGCTGCATCGCGAACCGTTTCCGCTCTATTCCATCCTGGACAGCCGCGGCTACCGTCACGACACCGTGCCGCAGGCGGATGGAAGCTATGTGGTGCTGATCCGCCAGGCGCCAGGCGCCGCGCCGCGAAACCCGCCCGCAGCATAGGTGATGCCCGCCCAGCCATGAGCATGCAGACCGGACTTTCCTTCGAACAGGCGCCGCCGTTCGCGCTGCCGCTGCGGTTCTTTCTCACCGCACCGCTGTACCTGCTGGCCGCCGCGGGCCTGATCGTGCTGGCTCCCGCTGCGCTGGCCTCGCGCTGGACGCCGCCCGCGCTCGCGCTCACTCACGCGCTGACGCTGGGCTTCCTCGCCATGACGATGCTGGGTGCGCTGCTGCAGATGCTGCCGGTGGTGGCAGGCGCGGCATTGCCCGCGTCCCGCGGCGTGGCCAGGTCCACCCATTTCCTGCTTGCTGCCGGAACCGCGGCCCTGATGGCGGGCTTCCTCGGCGCAGGCGCGCACGCGCTCGCCGCAGCAATGATCCTGCTGGGCTGCGGCTTTGCGGTTTTTCTCGCCGCAACGGCGATCGGCCTGCGGCGCGCGGTTGCCAGCGCCACGGTGACGGGCATGCGGCTCGCCGCGATCAGCCTCGGCCTGACCCTCATCCTCGGCATTGCGCTCGCGACCATGCGTGCCGGCTGGTGGACCCCGGTCAAAGACGAAATCTTCATCGCCGCGCATGTCGTCTTCGGTCTGTTCGGCTGGGTATTGCTGCTGGTGATCGGCGTCGCCTACCAAGTCGTGCCGATGTTCCAGATCACGCCGCCTTACCCTCCCCGGCTCATGCGCTGGCTGGCCGGCGTCATGCTCGGATTGCTGCTGCTCCGTACCATGGCTCCGCTGCTGCCCGCGGCAGCGGGGATCGCCTTGTTCGCCGAAAGCGGGCTCGCCGCCGGGGGGCTGGCCTTCGCGCTGGTCACCTTGCGCCTGCAGTCGCGGCGCCGCAGAAAGCTGCCCGACGTCACCCTGGATTTCTGGCGCGTCGGCATGGCCAGCCTCATCGCCTGCGTCGCCGTCTGGCTGCTGGCTCGGCTCTGGCCGGCGTGGGCGGGCAGCGATGCCTATCCGCTGCTGCTCGGCGTGCTGTTCATCGGTGGCTTCGCCGTGAGCGTGGTCTGCGGCATGCTCTACAAGATCGTGCCCTTCCTCGCCTGGTTTCACCTGCAAGCCCAGTTGCAGGCGCGCGCGGGCAGCATCCCCACCATGAAGGACATGATTGCGGAACGCGCAAGGCGCTGGCAATTCCGTCTCCACCTCGGCACCTGCATGCTGCTCGTCGCCGCCACGTTCTGGCCAGCGCTGCTGGCCGTCCCGGCGGGAACCACACTGGCGCTCTCGGCGCTGCTGCTGGAACTCAACCTGCTGTCAGCCGTGCGGCGCTTTTCCCGCCACGGCGGGCGTTTTTCCTAGTTTCGGGGAGGCGGCCCTGGCGGGCAGGGCAAAGGCAGGCAACAAATCCGCCAGGGTGTAGCCGTCAAGACTTGCCAGAAAGGCACGCCCCGCATCGAGCAGAACGGGTTTGAGCGCACAGCCGGGCAACAGGCGGCATGTATTGTCGCCCGGCCGGAAACACTCGGCCAGCTCGAACCCGCTTTCCATGTCGCGCACGACATCGCCAATCCGGATCTGGTCGGGGCGGCGCGCCAGGCGGAAGCCGCCCCCCTTGCCGCGCACCGTTTCGATGTAGCCCTTGATGCCCAGCTGGTGCACCACGCGCGTGAGGTGATGGCGGGAAATGCCATATTCGCTGGCGATCGCCGCTACCGTGACCAGCGCATCGGGATGTCCGCCCAGGTAAATCAGCACCCTCAGGGAAAAATCGGTAAAGCGGGTGAGTTGCATGGAGGTGAAACACGCTTAACAAAAACAAATTATAGGCGCAGAAAAACAATATCCCGTGTTTATAATATGTATTCCATTTACATCTATAGGACGACAGCCATGACTGCACATCTGCATCTTCGCCAGGACCAGGTCTATCCGTTCGACGCGCGCGGAATCGCCAAGCGTTTCCGCCACGCGGCCATTTTCGGTGCGCTGGACGCGCTGAATTCGGGCGAGCGCATGCGCTTCGTCAACGATCACGACCCGCTTCCGCTGCTCGACCAGTTGCGCGCCCGCTATGGCGATGCCGTTGCGATCCAGTACCTGCAGCGCAACCCCGGGGAAATCGTGATCGACTTCGTCCGCACCTGAACCGCCCAAGGTGCTGCCGGCGCTGGTGTTCCTTGCCCTGGCCGCGTTTGCCGCGGCCTTGCTGTGGTCGCCCCACGCCGGCCGCGCCGCCGCCCTGCACCTGATTCTGGCGGTAGGCGCCATGCCGCTGATCTTCGGCGCCATGGGCCATTTCATCCCGGTGCTCACCCGCACCCGCAGCGCCCCCAGCGCACTGGCCATCCTCCCCGTCCTGGCGTTGGCCGGCGGTGCACTGGTGGTGGCCGCGCTCGGGTTTCCCGGCATGCTCTGGGGACAACCGGCAGGCGCGCTGCTGGCCGTGACCGCTGCCGGCGCGCTGTTCGTCTGGAGCCGCCGCCGGCGCGCCGGCATGCTGGGCCGCCCCCACCCCTGCCTGGCCTGGTACGAAGCGGCGCTGGCCTGCCTCGTGGCGGCCCTGCTGGCGATTCTCGCCAGCGCGCTCTGGCCGCAGCAGGCGTCCGCCCTGCGCCGCCTCCACCTCCATCTCAACACGCTCGGCTTCGTCGGACTGACCGCCATGGGCACCCTCGCCGTGCTGCTGCCGACCGTTGCCGGCAGGCCCCACCCGCAAACCGGCCCACGGCTGCGCCGTGATCTGTCCTGGGCGGTCGCCGGCACGCTGCTGGTCGCCCTCGGCGCGGCGTGGTACGGCCCGCTCGCCTGGGTCGGCGGCGCCTTATGGACGATCCCGCCGGCGCGCCTGGCGGCCGGCTGGCTGCGGTCTTGTCGCGTCGAAATCGTCGCGCTGCACGGCGCGGCGCCGCTACTCGCCGCCGCGCTGGCGGGGCTGGTCGGCAGCGCGATGCTCGGCGCCGTGAACGCCATCCCCGCAACGGCCACGTTGCATTCGCTCCAGCCGGCATGGGCCTTCGTCGCCGGCTTCATCCTGCCCCTGGTATCCGGAGCGGCCAGCCAGTTGTTGCCGGTATGGCTGCGTCCCGGCGTGCAGGACGGCTGGCACGTCAGGCTGCGCGACAATCTGGGGCGCTACGGCGGCGCCCGTGCCGTACTGTTCGGCATCGCCGGCGGCGCGGCCGGGATCGGCCGGGAATGGGGGCTGCTGCTGGGCGCCGTCACGCTGATCCTGTTTCTGCTACAGGCCTGCGTCGCGCTGGCGCAGGCCTTGATCGTCCGGCCAAGGAGTCCGTCATGAGCTACCCCGCCTTTTTCGATGCCGTCGCCCGCATCACGCTGTACGACCCGCTGGCCGAATTCCTCGGCACCGCCGGCAGCAGCCGGATCGAATACGGCTACCTCGACGCGGTCAAGCTCGCCGGGCATTCCTGCCCCACGGTGGCGGGCGCCTACCTGATGACCCGGCGGGCGCTCGGCAGGCTCTACCCGGACAGCCTTGCGGAGCGCGGCGCCATCCGCGTCGAATTCGGCGCGGCGCAGACCGACGGCGTCACCGGCGTCATCGCCGCCGTAACCGGCCTGCTGACCGGTGCGGCGGGCGAAGGCGGCTTCAAGGGCCTGGCGGGGCGGTTCAGCCGCCGCAACCTGCTGGCCTTCGCGGCGGCAGACCCCGCCGAAATCCGTTTCAGCCGCCTCGACACCGGCGCGCGCGTGGCCCTCGCCTATCATCCCGAAGTCGTCCCCGCGCCGCCGGAACTGCAGGCACTGATGCCGAAAATGCTGGCGGGGGCGGCAAGCGACGCGGAACGGATGGAATTCGGCCGGCTCTGGCAAATGCGGGTCAAGCGCATCCTGATCGACCACTGCGGCGATCCGGCGCTGCTCGCGTGCCGGGACGACCCGGCCTGACCTCGTCGGCCGGCGCCGGATTAACTTCCGCGTCTCGGCGCCCAGCCTTCGATCAGGGTGGTGATGACGGCGTCGGCCTGCTCCGTCAGCTCGAAACGCTGGTCCGAAAGAACCCAGCGGAAAGCCAGTCCCTGCACGGCCGCAATCAGGATGCAGGCGTTCTGCTGGGGAACGATGTCGGGACGGATTTCGCCCTGCGCCTGCGCGGCGCTGATCAGGCCGGCGATGAAATTCAGAAAGAACTGCACCAGTTCGTTCATGCGGTCGCGGAAAACGGGATCCCCGCTTTGCAGTTCTTCCGAGAACAGCAGGCGGGGGATGCCGGGTTGCCGCTGGATGAAATTCAGATGGGCGCGGATGGCTGCCTTCAGGCGTTCCAGCGGAGTCAGTTGCGACAGGCCGAGGCCGGCCATTTCTTTCTGCAACCGTTCCTGAATGGTGTCCACCAGGGCAACCAGGACATGGCTCTTGTTGCCGAAGTGGAGGAACAGGGTGGGCTGCGCGATGCCGACCGCCCTGGAAAGCGAACGGGTGGTAAGCCTGGCCACCCCTTCGTGGCGAATGATTTCCATGGCCGCCTCGATGATGTCATGGCGGCGGATTTCTGCGGGTTTCCTTTTCTTAACGGTCACGGTATCCGGAGGTCTGGCGCAATTGCAACACAGTGAATATAAGTGTCTTGTGGCCGTTGCGGAAGTTTGCCGCGTCCGGACGCAAGGGTTCGGCAGCGGCGCGCGCCGCTGCCGAAAGGTGCCGCATCAGGTCATTATCAGGAACAGCAGTTGCCTTCCTTGACGCCCGCTTTTTTGAGCATGAAAGCCAGCGGACAGAATCCGGTCACGCCGCTTTGCGCCAGATTGGCACCGACAAAGGCCGTGAGCCAGAGCCAGGCCGGATTGGAGAAATGGGCCAGGGCGATGCTGAGCAGCACCATCAGGCCCGCCATCAGATGCACGGTACGGTCTACGGTCATGAGAACCTCCATTCTAGGGTTGTTGCAAATACCAGCGAAACTGGCCGCGACCGCGTCGCGGCCCCGATCAGAACGCGTACGAAATGTTGACGTTGTACTGGTTCTGGTTGATCTTGATTGTGTTGGCCGGCCCGACGCTTGCGGTCATGTCGTTTTCAAAGGCATGGGTGTAGGCGAAGCTGCCGCTCACCTTGCTGCTGAACTTGCGCGTGAGGCCAAACGACAGATGATGCTCGACGATCGCGGTCGAACCGAGGTTGAAGTTGACGTCCTCGGGGCCGATCGGCGATTTGCCGTAGTTGTAGCCGACGCTGACCGCCATCGGACCCATCTCCTTCTTCACGCCGATGGCATATACGGTCTGGTCGTCCCAGCCGAAGCGGATCGGGTTCGGAAATCCGGGCGGCGGATTGCTCACGCTGATGCTTTGCATCACGTCGCTGAAGAAAATGCGCTTGATGTCGACCTCGACGAGAAGTCCCGGCATCGGCTTGAACGCCAGGCCGAAGGCGACCGAGGCGGGCATGTCCATGTCGAAACGGGTCGTCCCCGTGGGCGTGTGGTATTCCATTTCGGAAATCTCGGTCTTGCTCACCCAGGTGAACCCCGCCTGCAGCTTGGGATTGATCGTGTAGGTGGCACCCAGCGTCGCACCGAAGCCGAACTGCTGGTTCTGCGGCAGGTTGACCTGGGTGAAGACCGGGGGCGGGCCGGGATTGGTCATCGCGGCCATCGACATCGCCAGGCTCTGGCTGACGACGTTCAGCGAGGCGCCGAGGGTGAAGGCGTCATTGACCTTGTATGCGGCGGCGGGCGAGAAGCGGAACACCTGCTTGGTCGTCACTACGGGCTGGCTATTGGGCGCAGCGACGATGTCGCTCACGTTCACCCCCATGCCCGAAATGCCGCCCAGGCCCATGCCGAGGAACAGCCGGTCGTTGACGTTGAACACCGCCGCGCCGGCCGGCATCATGTACCAGTTCGAGTCGCTCTTGTTGCCGTTGACCTCGCGCGGCGGATTCAAGAGGCCGAAGCCGAGGTCCATGCGCACGTCCTTGATGCCGAGGCCCGCCATGCCGGCCGGGTTGACCAGCACGGTGGCGGCGTCCTGGGCTTGCGCCACGGTGGCGCCGCCCATCCCGGCCTGCGCCGCGGACATGGCGAACATCTGGTCGCCGTTGGTGGCGTGGGCGTGGTGTGTCAATGCAAAGAGCGCGGTCGATACGGCAGCTGCAACAATTTTTTTATTCATATTCGGTTCTCCTCAGTCTAGGGGCGCGTTACTTGGACAGCGGGGTCATCAGGTTGGCCGAAATGCCGGGCACGCCGCGGAATTTCTGATGGCAGGCGACGCATCCCGTCATGATGTCGCTCATGTAGGAGGCCGCTCTCGGCATATCCCCCGCATCCGCCGCGTCCGCCAGCTTGAGCGCGCTGCCCTCGACGATGTCGTTCATCGCCGGCAGCACTCCAAGGTCGTTGTCGGTGACCTGATTCAGCGAAAAATAAGGCAGCAACCCGCCCTTGGGTATGCGATGGTTGGCCAGCCTCCGGGCCGCCTCGGCCGCCTGTTCGGCGTTGTCGGTCGCCAGCGCCGAAGCGATGCTCTGGTATTCGGACAGGATTTCATGCATGACCTGGCGCAGGGTCGTCTCCTTGGCGCGCCGCATATGGCCCGCATGCAGCTTCTGGATGGTGCCTTTGAGTTCGGGCGACAGCGCCATCACCTTCTGGCGCAGCTCCGGCTTGTACGTCTTCATCATCTGTTGCATCTCGGCCGGCATGGGGGCCGCGCCCTGGGGCGATTCGGCGGCGACGAGTCCGGACGAAGCAAGGCTGGCGGCCAGTATCAGGGGGGTTAACAGGATTTTTTTCATGAGGTCTCCAGGATTGTGATGGCACAGGTCGAACACATGATCGGCTGATCACGTGTTCGGTCGATTATATAAATGAACTTTTAAAGAATGCAAGAGGATCTTGAAGTCCGTATAAAGCGCGGCCACGGCGGCATCCGCCCGCAATCATTCCGGTGCCATTCGCGCGGCGTCCGGATACAATTTCATCATTCGGGCAGCGAATCGAAGCCTGACAAGGTGCTGAGCGAGTTCGCAGCAGCCTTTTTCAGCGGCATACCGCCGCTCAGAATCAATACGGGACACGGTGCGGGCGCGCAAGCGCCGGCCGGGCCTGTCAACGACATTTAAAGGATCAGAATGAAACGCGTGGATGATTTCCGCCTGCGCTTTGGCAAACAGGAGCTGGTGCCGATCGTCATCGGCGGCATGGGAGTGGACATCTCGACCGTCGAACTGGCGCTCGAAGTGGCACGCCTCGGCGGCATCGGCCATATTTCCGACGCCATGGTGCAGACCGTGTCCGACCGCCGCTTCGACACCAATTTCGTCAGCCAGAAGCTGAAGAAATACAAGGCCAACGTCGCCAGCAGCGACAAGTCCGCGGTCCACTTCAACCTCGCGGAACTCGAAGAGGCGACGCGCAGCCACGTCCTCCATGCCATGGACGCCAAGCGCGGCGACGGCATGATCTTCATCAACTGCATGGAGAAGCTGACCATGAACGCGCCGCGCGAGACGCTGCGCATGCGCCTTTCCGCCGCGCTCGACGCCGGCATCGACGGCATCACCCTGTCCGCCGGCCTGCACCTCGGCTCGTTCGCGCTGATCGAGGACCATCCGCGCTTTCGCGACGCCAAGCTCGGCATCATCGTCTCCTCGCCGCGCGCGCTGGCGATGTTCCTGCGCAAGAACGCGCGGCTGCAGCGGCTGCCGGACTATGTCGTGGTGGAAGGCCCGCTCGCCGGCGGCCATCTCGGCTTCGGCATGGACTGGGCGCAATACGACTTGCGCAGCATCGTCGCCGAGGTGCTGGCCTTCCTCAAAGCCGAGCACCTCGACATTCCGGTGATCGCCGCCGGCGGCATTTTCACCGGCAGCGATGCCGCGGCCTTCCTCGAACAGGGCGCGGCCGCGGTGCAGGTGGCGACCCGCTTCACCGTCACCCGCGAGTGCGGCCTGCCGGACAAGGTCAAGCAGGAATACTTCAGGGCCAGCGAGGACGACATCGAGGTCAACACCATTTCGCCGACCGGCTACCCGATGCGCATGCTCAAGGGCAGCCCCGGCATCGGCGCCGGCATCCGCCCCAACTGCGAAGCCTACGGCTATCTGCTCGACGCCAAGGGCCGCTGCGCTTACATCGACGCCTACAACAGCCAGGTGGAACTGCACCCGGGCGCAAAGAAGGTTTCAGTCCACGACAAGACCTGCCTGTGCACCCACATGCGCAACTTCGACATCTGGACCTGCGGCCAGACCACCTGGCGCCTGAAGGACACCACCCGGCGTGCGCCGGACGGCAGCTATCAGGTGCTCAGTGCCGAACAGGTATTCCACGACTACCAGTTCAGCGTCGACCAGAAAATCGCGCTGCCGCCCTGAAGCGCATGCGCTGCGGTTCGCCGCAAAGCCCTTTTCCCGACTGCCCGGCCGGCTATGCCGCCATCAGGCGCCGCACCATGCGGGCCAGCGGCGCGGGCAGGCGGCGCAGCACCGCCTCGGGGTCGAGGGCGTCGAGCAGGTTCTTGACGGTGAGGCCAAGCTCGGTGTCGCCTTCGCTCACCAGGCGGCGGCTGAAAAAGAGGGTGTCGGGGTCTTCGCGCCGGCCCAGCAGCAGCAGGAAATCGCGGGCGGTGGCGCTGATGGTGAGTTCGGGCGCGCCGCTGTCCGGCGCGAATCCGCGCGCCGTGACGGTAAAGCGCAGGCTGAGCCCGAGATCCTTGACGCGGATCGCGTAGCGCCGGCCGGCCAGCGGCCGCCAGTCGAGCGTTTTCAGCGCCGGCCACAGCAGCCGGTTGGCGGCCAGCGAAAACGCCAGGCTGGGCGGCGCGGCGGGAAGCCGGGCGACCGCGTTGACAAGCTGCGGGGACAAGACAAGGTTCGGCATGATGGCTCCTGTGCTCGATGGGTCGGCGGCCTGCTTGCTAGCGCTCGGCGTCGGCCCAGTTGTTGGGGGTTTCGTACAAGCGCACCCGCTGCAGCCGCAGCCGGTTGCCGTAGCCGTCGAGGTAGGCCGCGTCGAGGATGCGGAACGCCTCGTTCGCAAGGTTTTCCGCAGTGGGCACGACCGGCAGCACCACGGTCTTGTGTCCGGCCAGCGTCGCCAGGAACTCGACCACTTCGCGATCGCCCTGGTACACCAGGAAGGCATGATCCCAGCGGCTGACCAGCGCGGCATTGGCGATGCTCTTCACTTCGGAAAAATCCATCACCATGCCCTGCTCCGCCGCGCCTTCGGCGCGGATGATCTCGCCGGAGAGGCTGATCTCGATGGCGTAGCGATGGCCGTGCAGGTGCCGGCACTGGCTGGCGTGATGGGGAATGCGGTGGCCGGCGTCGAATTCCAGTCTGCGCGTAATCAGCATGCTTGCTGCGTCCCGCATTCCAGTCCCGCCCGGCCATGCCAGTAGCCGTCGACCGACGGCCCGGGCATGACGCGCGCCAGCGCATCGGCAGCCTTGCCCTCGCCTGCCAGCGCCGCCCGGAAAGCCTCGACCACGCGCCCCATGTGGCGCGACTGCGGCGACAGGCGCAGGCTGGCGATGCCGAGCTGGCGCAGGGCCGGCAGTTCGCCGATCAGGTTGTAGACCCCGGCGGACTGCGTCTGGATGCCGTTGAGCGTGAGGAAAGGCGCACCCTCGCGGGTAGCCAGCGGCAGCCCGTCCGGATGGTCGAGGCAGCGGAACTGGCAATCGTCCTTGGGCAGGTTGTAGTGGCGCGCGGTGAAGCAGCGCGCCGAATACGCCAGCGGCAGGCGGCCGTAGGCGAACAATTCCGTTTCCATGCCGGCCGGCGCGCGTTCGAGCAGCGACGCCAGCGCGGCACGCGAGGTTTCCACCGGCGGCAGCCAGCGCTGTGCGCCGAGGCCGGCGAGCACTTCCAGTGTTTCCGGATTGTAGATATTCAGCGTCGGGCCGGCGACGAAGGGCACGCCCGCCTCGGACAGCAGCCGCACCGCGCCCCATTCGTTGGCTTCGACCAGAAAACGGCCGTCGCCCACGATCCGGCGCAGCGTTTTGAGATCGGATTCCGATTCGATCAGCGTCTGGGTGGAGAGCGCCACCTCCTTGCCGGCCGCGGTAAGTTGCTCCGCCAATGCAAGCCAGTCCGGCAAGCGCAGCAGATGGCGGCGCGAACACACGCTTTCACCCAGATACACGCGCGTCACCGGCCAGTGTTTCGCTTCGTCGTAGAAAGCGAGGACGTCGTCGCGCGACCAGTAATACAGGAGGGGGCCGAGGCTGAGGTTCATTTCACAGGGGCAAGATTCAAGTTACAAGATTCAAGAAAAGAGGATGCATCACCCGCCCCTCGCCTCTCACTTCCACGGCCGGTGGTAGGCGCCGAGCGTATGGCTCTGCCCTTCCGACAGCTTGTTGAGTTCGTCCTGCCAGGCCGGCGCGGGCTTGAAGCCGGCGGCGTCCTTCTTCACCGCATCGATGGCGGCGCGCCACACCTTCGTCACCTGCGCCACGTAGGCCGGACTGCGCTGGCGGCCTTCGATCTTGATCGCGGCGATGCCGATTTTCAGCATGTCCGGCAGCAGGTCAAGGGTATTGAGGCTGGTGGGCTCCTCGATGGCGTAATAGGTCTCGCCGCCGACGTCGAAGCGGCCCTTGCACAGCGTCGGGTAGCCGGCCTTTTCGTCCTTGCCGTAGCGGTCGAGCAGCACGCCGTTCAGCCGCGATTCCAGGCCGGCCGGGGTGTCCTTCCACTGCACCGCTTTCGCCGGCGAGCACACGCCCGCCGAGTTGGGCGATTCGCCGGTGCAATACGACGACAGCAGGCAGCGCCCTTCCACCATCACGCACAGGCCGCCGAAGCCGAACAGCTCGATCTCGACGGCGGTATTCTTGACCACGTTTTCCACCTGCGGCAGCGACAGCACGCGCGGCAGCACGGCGCGCTGGATGCCGAAATGCTCGCGGTAGAAATTCACCGCCTCGTAGCTGGTGGCCGAGCCCTGCACCGACAGGTGCAGCCTGAGCTGCGGGTGATGCCTGACCGCGTAGCGCATCAGCCCGGGGTCGGCGAGGATCACCGCGTCCATGCCGAGCTTCGCGGCGCGGTCGACCGCGCCGGTCCAGCGCTGCCAGCTGTCGGACTGCGGATAGGTGTTGAGCGCGAGCAGCACCTTGCGGCCACGCTCGTGCGCGTAGCGCAGGCCTTCGGCCGCCTGCGCCTCGTCGAAGTTGAGGCCGGGAAAGGCGCGCGCGTTGGTGTTGTCGCGGAACCCCATGTAGACCGCATCGGCGCCGTTGTCGATGGCGGCCTTGAGCGAAACCAAGCTGCCCGCCGGGCAGATCAGATCAAGCGGCATGACTTTTCTCCTTCCAGATTTGGCCTGCGCGGGCGCCCTGGCGGCTGTCGCGCCGCGCCAACTCGTCGGCGATGCCGTTCAGTACGTCCCACTTCTTCGCGCACCACGCGGGCGCCAGCAGCACGTCGGGCGCGGCGGTTCCGGTGACGCGGTGGTAGACCACCTGCCACGGCGTGCGCTCGATCAGATCGGCGGCGATGCGCAGGTAATCCGCCTCGGCCAGCGGGGTGTACTCGCCGCGCTTCCATTCGATCGCCAGCCGGGTGTGCTTCACCACGTGCAGCGGATGCAGCTTGAGGCCGTCGACGCCGATCCCCAGCACGCGGTCGAGGCTGATGTGACTGTGGGATGCGTCCTCGCCGGGCAGGCCGACGATGAGATGGCAGCACACCGGGATGCCGCGCGCCCGCGCCGCCCGCGTCGCCGCCTCGTATTCGGCGAAGCCGTGGCCGCGGTTGACGCGTGCCAGGGTGGCGTCGAAGGACGACTGCAGGCCGAGTTCCAGCCACACCTCGTGGCCGCGGTCGCGGTATTCCGCCAGCAGATCCAGCACCGGCAGCGGCACGCAGTCGGGCCGCGTGCCGATCGACAGCCCCATCACGTCGGGCGCCGCCAGCGCGGCGTCGTACAGCGCGCGCAGCTCGTCCACATGCGCATAGGTATTGGTGTAGGCCTGGAAATAGGCGATGAAGCGGCGCGCGCCGGTGCCCCGCGCAATGCGGCCGCGCGCGCGCTCGAACTGCGCGGCGAGCGGCGCCGGGTCGCGCGCGCCCGGGGCGAAGGACTTGTTGTTGCAGAAAGTGCAGCCGCCGATGCCCTTGCTGCCGTCGCGATTGGGGCAGGTGAAGCCGGCATCGAGCGCGATCTTGTGCACCCGCTCGCCGTGCCGTTCCAGCATGGCGCGGCCGAAGGTGTGGATGCGATCGGCGAGGCTGCTCACGCTGCCGTGGCCGCCGGCTTCCCGCCGGTGAGCAGATAGTCGATCAGATCCTGCACCGGCCGGATCGCGCGGCCGAACGGCAGGCTTTCGCTGCCGCGGAAGAACAGGCCTTTGTTGACGTCGCCCTTGAGCGCGGCCACCAGCTGCGAGTCGATGCAGAACTGGCCGGCTTTCCTGAGGCCGTCGCGCAGGCCGCATTGCGCCAGGCAATGCAGGCCGATGGCGCAGCGCCCGGGGTCGGCCTTCGCCACCGCCTGCAGCCTGGATTCGCGCTTGAGGTAGTTGGCGAGCCATGGCGTTTTCACCGCGCGCGCGGGCAGCCCGGCCACGCTCATGAAAGTGACGATGTCTTCGGGTTTCGCATCCAGCAGCACGCGCTTGAAGTTGGGGTGGGCATCGCCTTCCTCGGTCACGGCAAACGGCGTGCCGACCTGCGCTGCGCTCGCCCCCAGCGCCAGCGCAGCCAGCACCTTCTCGTGGCTGTTGAAGCCGCCGCCGACGATGATCGGAATCTGCCCGCGCGCGATGCCCTGCTCGTCGAAAACCTTGAAAATGCCGGGCAACACCGCGGCGAAATCGAAACGCGCATTCGTCAACTCGGCCGGGTCCGGCGCGCCGAGATGGCCGCCTGCGTAGCGCGGGTGCTCGATCACGATGGCATCCGGCAGTCGCCCCTTGCGCGCCCATTTCTTCAGCACGACGGCGACGCCGCGCGCATCCGACAGGATCGGAATCAGTGCAACGCCGGGATAGCCTTCGGCGAGCTCCGGCAGATCGAGCGGCAGCCCCGCGCCCATCACGATCGCCTGCGCGCCCGAGGCGCACGCCTGCCGCACGTAGGCCGGATACGCGTCCACTGCCTTCATCACGTTGACCGCGACCAGACCATGGCCGGCCGCGATAGCGAGCGCAGCCTTGATTTCCCGGTCGAGCGCGATGAAGTTGAGCCGGTTGAGTTCGTCCTTGTCGCGGCAGCGCTGCGACTGCTCCGACAGATCGGCGTGATGATGCCGCAGGTCGATACTCGCTATCGTTCCCATCGCGCCGGCGCGCGCCACCGCGCCCGCCAGCCGGTGGGCCGACACGCCCACGCCCATCCCGCCCTGCACGATGGGCAGCAGGGTATGGCCGCGAATGGCAAACGATCTGGACGCAAGCATGTCGGTCTTTCCATCCTCTACAGAAATTGACGCCCATTATAGCAACTTGAAGACCCGCTTATCCTTATATGAACATCGATCCGTTTCCGCGCGCGCAAGGCCGGGGTTCTCCCGCCCAGCCTAAACGCCTACAATGCGGGGTCTTACTGGCTGGCCTCTTACCGCATGTTCACCGGCATCATCCAAGCTATTGGCCGCATCCACGAATACGAAGCGCACGGCGCCGACGCGCGCATGACCATCCATGGCGGCGGCCTCGACTTCACCGACGTCGGCCTGGGCGACAGCATCGCGGTCAACGGCGTGTGCCTGACCGCGATGGCGCTGGCGCCCGACAGCTTCAGCGTCGACGTCTCCGCCGAGACCCTGCGCGTCACGGCGGGTTTCATGCCAGGCGCCGAGGTCAATCTGGAGAAGGCGCTGCGGCTGGCCGACCGGCTCGGCGGGCATCTGGTGTCGGGACACGTCGACGGCGTCGGCACGGTGCACCGCTTCGCGCCGGCAGGCGAGTCGCACCTGCTGGAAATCGACACCCCGGCCGAACTCGCGCGCTACATCATCCGCAAGGGCTCGATCACGGTGAACGGTGTATCGCTCACGGTCAATACGGTCGCCGGCACGCGCTTCGCGCTCAACCTCATCCCGCATACGCTGGAAATGACCACGCTCAAGCATCTGCAGGCGGGCAGCCGCGTCAACCTGGAAGTCGACATGATCGCGCGCTATGTCGAGCGCATGATGCAATTCACGAACCCCGCGGATAAAGATTAAGTTAGGGACAACGACCGATGAGCCTCGCCTCCACCCTGGAAATTATCGAAGAACTCAAGGCCGGCCGCATGGTCGTGCTGGTCGACGAGGAAGACCGCGAAAACGAGGGCGATCTGGTGATGGCGGCCGAGCACGTCACCCCCGAGGCGATCAACTTCATGGCCAGGTACGGGCGCGGACTGATCTGCCTGACGCTGACCGACGAGCGCTGCCGCCAGCTTGGCCTGAAGCAGATGGTCTCCGACAACCAGACCCCGCACGGCACCGCGTTCACGGTGTCGATCGAGGCCGCCGAAGGCGTGACCACCGGGATCTCCGCGGCCGACCGCGCGGTGACCATCCAGGCCGCGGTGAAGCGCGACGCCAGGGCTGCCGACATCATCCAGCCCGGCCACATCTTCCCGCTGCGCGCGCAGCCCGGCGGCGTGCTGGTGCGCGCCGGCCACACCGAGGCCGGCTGCGACCTCGCGGGACTGGCCGGACTGCAGCCCGCTTCCGTCATCTGCGAAATCCTCAAGGACGACGGCACCATGGCGCGCCTGCCCGATCTGATCCCGTTCGCGCAGGAACATGGCCTGAAGATCGGCGCCATCGCCGACCTCATCCACTACCGCAACCAGACCGAAAGCCTGGTCGAGCGCGCCGCCGACCGCCTGATCCAGACGGTGTACGGCGCCTTCCGCCTGATCGCCTACCGCGACAAATGCGCCAAGGAGACCCACCTCGCACTGGTCAAGGGCACGATCCATGCCGACCATGAAACCCTGGTGCGCGTGCACGAGCCGCTCTCGGTGATGGACTTCCTCGACGTCACCGGCGGCGGCCATTCGTGGCCGATCATGGGCGCGATGGAACGCATCGCCGAATCGCAGTCCGGCGTGCTGGTTCTGCTGCATCGGCCGGAAACCGCCGATGCGCTGCTGCACCGTATCAACCCGGCGCCGGTCGACAGCCGCAAATACGATCTGCGCGACTACGGCATCGGGGCGCAGATCCTGCGCGACCTCGGCGTCGGCAAAATGAAGCTGCTGGCCAGCCCGCGCAAGATGCCCGCGATGGACGGGTTCGGGCTGGAAGTCACCGGCTATTCCGAAAAGGCATAGGCTCGATCCGATCGAGACGATCATTCAAAGGACATCCCATGGGAACCACCAACCACTTCTCCGAACTCGATCCGGTCTACCAGGGCGGCGGGCTCAAAATCGGCATCGTCATGAGCCGTTTCAACCGGGACATCTGCGAAGGCCTGCTGTCGGCCTGCGAAATCGAACTGGCCCGGCTCGGCGTCGCCCGCGACGACGTGCTGCTGGTCGATGTGCCCGGCGCGCTGGAGCACCCGCTGGTGCTGCAAAAAATGGCGCAGTCCGGAAAGTATGATGCACTGATCGCCATCGGCGCGGTGGTGCGCGGCGACACCTATCACTTCGAAGTGGTGTCGAACGAATCCGCGCGCGGCATCCTCGACGTGCAGCTGGAGACCGGCGTGCCGATCGCCAACACGATCCTCACCGTCGACACCGAAGAGCAGGGCCACGTGCGCATGGCTGAAAAAGGCCGCGACGCCGCGCGCGTGGCGGTCGAAATGGCCAACCTGCTGAAGCGTCTCTGACAATGGCCGGCTCCCGCAAAATTGCCCGCGAATTCACGCTGCAAGGGGTATACGCCTGGCTGGTGGGCGGCGCCGACGTCACCCTGATTGCCGCCAACCTCAAGGAAGACGAGCAGTTCAAACGCGCCGACGAGGCCTACTTCCGCACCCTGCTCTACGGCGTGCTGAAAGAGGAGGACTTGCTGAGCTCGCGCGTCACCCCCCTGCTCGACCGCCCGCTCGCCGAACTCTCGCCGATCGAGCGCGGCATCCTGCTCATCGGCGCCTACGAGCTGCTGCACTGCCCCGACGTGCCGTGGCGCGTCGCCATCAACGAAGGTGTCGAGCTCGCCAAGAAGTTCGGCGGCACCGACGGCCACAAATACATCAACGGCGTGCTCGACAAGCTGGCGCAGGACGTGCGCGCAGTGGAAATCGGGCATGCACGCAAGAAAGACTAGGGACAGGGTTGCGGCCGGCCATGAACGGCCCTCGTCACGCGTTCCGCCTTGTCCCTTGAACCTTGCCTCTTGAGTCTCGCGTGGAATTCGACCTCATCGCCCGCCACTTCACCCGCGCCACGCCCGGCGCGGTGCTGGGCGTGGGGGACGACTGCGCGCTGCTGGCGCCGACGCCGGGCATGCAGCTCGCGGTGTCCTCCGACATGCTGCTCGAAGGCCGCCACTTCTCGCCGCAGGACAGCCCCGCCGGCATCGGCCACAAGTCGCTGGCGGTGAACCTGTCCGACCTCGCCGCGATGGGTGCGACGCCGCGCTGGGCCACGCTCTCCATCGCGCTGCCGGCCGCGGACGACGCCTGGCTCACCGCGTTTGCGCGCGGCTTTTTCCGCATGGCCGACCAGCACGGCATCGAACTGGTCGGCGGTGACACCACGCGCGGCGCGTTGACGATCAGCATCACGGTCATCGGTGAAGTCCCGCCGGGCGAAGCGCTGCGGCGTGACGGCGCCAAGCCCGGCGACGACGTCTGGGTATCCGGCGTGATCGGCTCGGCGGCAATGGCGCTGGCGTATCGCCAGGGCCGCCTGTTCATGGAGCAGATCGACGCCGCCAAGGTATTGCCCGCACTCTACCTGCCGACGCCGCGGGTGGCGCTCGGCATCGCACTGCGCGGCGTCGCCTCCAGCGCGATCGACATCTCGGACGGCCTCTTGGGCGACCTCGGGCACATTCTGGAGCGCTCGCAGGCCGGTGCCGGACTCGAATTCGCTGCGCTGCCCACGCTGCCGGTGGTGCGGGCGTATCTGCATGAAAAAGTCGCGCGCGATTGCGTGCTGGCGGGCGGCGATGACTATGAGCTGTGCTTCACCGCGCCGCCCGCCAAGCGCGATGCCGTGCAGACGGCCGCCAAAAATGCCGGCGTCGCGGTCACCCGCATCGGCCACATCACCGCCGAAGCCGGACTCGCGGTCGTCGGCCCCGACGGCCAGCGGCTGGCCGTCGAACACACCGGATATGACCACTTTGCAGCCTGATTTCAAATTTCTTTTCGCCCACCCGGCGCACCTGATCGCCTTCGGCTTCGGCAGCGGACTCGCACCGAAAGCGCCCGGCACCGTCGGCACCCTGCTCGGCCTGCCGCTGTTCTGGCTGATCGCTGCCGCCGCGCCCGACCTGCCGAACCGGATCATTCTGCTGATCGCAGCCTTCCTGCTCGGCGTGTGGGCCTGCGGGCGCACCGGCCGTGCGCTCGGCGTCGCCGACCACGGCGGCATGGTGTGGGACGAAATCGTCGCCTTCGCGCTCGTTCTCATGTTTATTCCGGCGCTGCTGTTCACCCCCGCCGGCTGGCCATGGATTGCGCTGGCCTTTGCACTCTTTCGCCTGTTCGATATCCTGAAACCCTGGCCGATCCGGCTCGCCGATGCGCATCTGAAAAACGGCTTCGGCGTGATGTTCGACGACCTGCTGGCGGCAGCGTACGCAATCGCCGCGATCAAAGGAATGCAATGGCTCGTGTAAGCAACGAAGAACTGCAGCAGCTCGCCGCCGAACTCGGCGACAGGCTGCGCGCGCGCGGCTGGATGCTGGCCACCGCCGAGTCCTGCACCGGCGGCTGGGTCGGGCAATTGCTCACCGCGCTGCCCGGCAGCTCGCAGTGGTACGAGCGCGGCTTCATCACCTACGCCAACGCCGCCAAGATCGAGATGCTCGGCGTGCCCACCGAAACCCTCGACCAATACGGCGCCGTCTCCGAGGAAACCGCCAGCGCGATGGCGGCCGGCGCCCTGGCGCACAGCCACGCCCAGGCCACGCTCGCCATTTCCGGCATCGCCGGACCCGGCGGCGGCACCCCGCAAAAACCCGTCGGACTGGTGTGCTACGGCTGGGCGCTGGAAGATGGCACGCTCATGTCGTCGACCTGCCGCCTCGACGGCGACCGCGAGGAAATCCGCTCGCGCGCGGTGGCGGCGGCCTTGCGCGGGCTGATCGATTTGCTTGAATAGCGGCAAGTCGCAAGTTACAACCTGAATCTAGCCGAAAGCCCAGGCGGCGAACGGTTCGATCTCGTCGCGGTTCAGCAGCATCAGCTGGTAGGCGTTCGGATTCAGCGCATGCTCCGGCGTGGCGTCGACGCCGAGCCGCTGCAGCGCATAGCCGAGCAGGGCGCGCCGCACCGTCACTTCGATGGCCTCGCCGCTTGCGCCGTAATCCAGCAGCAGGCTCTCGCGCCTGGGCGCATCGAGCCCGCGGTGCGGGGCGAGCTTGAGACTCACCGTCTCCACCCAGTCGTCGTCGTACTGCTCGCCCGATTCGGCGGGCGTATCCAGGCATTCCGCCTCGACGACGCGCGACAGCACGAAATCGCGGAAATCGCAGGTGTCCTCGCTATATGCCCGCACATGCCAGCGCAGCCCGGTATTGACCAGGGTGTGCGGCTCCAGCACCCGCTCCGCCCCGCCCTCCCGCCCTGACAGGGAGCGGTAGCTGACGCGCAACTTGCGCCGGCCGTGGATGGCACGGGTGATCTGCGCCAGGGTCTGCGCGCCCGGCAAGCGGGCGGGCAGCGGCAGCGCCGCGGTCGCCAGTCCATATATCGACTCACTTCCGTACGGCCCGTTTGCCACCGCCAGATTGGCGGCGATGACCGGCAGCACGACAGCGGGCGCCAGGTCGGCAAAGACGGCGCCGAAATCCGCGCCCGGCACGAAGCCGAACACGCTGTGCTGGTAGACGAGGTTGCCGGGGGCCAGATCGCCGTAGAGCTTGAGATCCTTGGTCGCAGCCGGATCGGACAGGCCGAAGGCGCGGGCGACGTCGCTGCGGGTCACCACCCCGGCATACCAGGCCATGATTTCGATGTACTGCAGCCGCTGGCGTGTCGCCCACTTCACATCCAGATGCATTTTTTCTTTTGCAATCATAGAGCTCGCTCCGCTCGAGCCAGTATGGCCGAAATTATAGGGTGGCCGGCATCAAATACAATCAATCAAGTTGTATTTTTTATGCAGGTGATATTTTTTATTGACGCCAATGGATGTATGGCCTACATTGCAAGCCATGCAGGCGGCTTTGCCGACTGCCCCACTCACGCAAACCGACTGATCAGGAGAGAGAAACCATGGCATCCCCCGCATTGGCAGAAGACAAATCGAAGGCGCTCGCCGCCGCGCTCGGACAGATCGAAAAGCAGTTCGGCAAGGGTTCGGTGATGCGCCTCGGCGACCACGACGTGTCGCGCGACATCCAGGCCGTCTCCACCGGCTCGCTCGGCCTCGACATCGCGCTCGGCGTCGGCGGCCTGCCGCGCGGCCGCGTGATCGAGATCTACGGCCCGGAGTCAAGCGGCAAGACCACGCTCACCCTGCAGGTCATCGCCGAGATGCAGAAAATGGGGGGCACCGCCGCCTTCATCGACGCCGAGCACGCGCTCGACCCGGTCTACGCGCAGAAACTCGGCGTCGACGTCGACAACCTCCTGGTCTCGCAGCCCGACACCGGCGAGCAGGCGCTGGAAATCGCCGACATGCTGGTGCGTTCCGGCTCGGTCGACGTGGTGGTGGTCGACTCGGTAGCCGCGCTCACCCCCAAGGCCGAAATCGAAGGCGAGATGGGCGATTCGCACATGGGGCTGCAGGCCAGGCTGATGAGCCAGGCGCTCAGGAAGCTCACCGCCAACATCAAGCGCACCAACACGCTGGTGATCTTCATCAACCAGATCCGCATGAAGATCGGCGTCATGTTCGGCAACCCCGAAACCACCACCGGCGGCAATGCGCTCAAGTTCTACGCCTCGGTGCGCCTCGACATCCGCCGCGTCGGCGCGATCAAGAAGGGCGACGAGATCATCGGCAACGAAACCAAGGTCAAGGTCGTCAAGAACAAGGTCTCGCCGCCGTTCAAGGAAGCCTTCTTCGATATCCTCTACGGCCAGGGCATCTCGCGCGAAGGCGAGATCATCGAACTCGGCGTCGCCCACAAGCTGGTCGACAAGTCCGGCGCCTGGTACGCCTACAACGGCGAGAAGATCGGCCAGGGCAAGGACAACGCGCGCGAATTCCTCAAGGAACACCCGGAAATCGCCCACGAGATCGAGGCCAAGGTCCGCGCCGCGGTCGGCGTCAACAACCCCATGGCGGACGAGGATGAAGCCGGCGCCTGAGCCCGGCGAGCTGCGCGAGCGCGCCCTGCGCCTTTTGGCGCGGCGCGAGCACAGCCGCTTCGAGCTCGCCCGCAAGCTCGGGCAGGCGGGCTTCGCCAGCCCCGACATCGCCGCCCTGCTCGACGCATTCGAGGTCCGGAACTGGCTGTCCGACCGCCGCTTCGCCGAAAGCTGGGTTGCCGACCACCGCGCCCGCGCCGGCAGCATGAAGCTGGCCTACGATCTGCGGCAGCGCGGCGTGGGCGACACCATCATCGAAGCCGTGCTGAGCGAGAACCGCGACAGCGAATTTGAGCGCGCGCGCGAAGTATGGCAGAAGAAATTCGGCTCCATGCCCGCCGACGCGCCGGAGAAAGCCAGGCAGATGCGCTTCCTGCAAAGCCGCGGATTTGCAGCCGAGCTCATCCGGCGCATCTTCCAGGACGCAGACCGCCCCTGAAACCGCCCGCCTCCCGATGCCGCACACTCCGCCCGGCAAGGGGTGATACAGTCTCGCTTTTCCCTTTTTCAAACCACCGAGTCGACGCAACATGAAATACCAGCATCCGGACGAATTCATCCGCCGCGCCGCCGAGCGCAACCCTGGGCAACCGGAGTATCTGCAAGCCGTTACCGAGGTCATCGAAAGCCTGTGGCCGTTCGTGTCCCAGCACCCCAAGTACGCCGAACACGGCCTGCTGGATCGCTTGATCGAACCGGAGCGGATCGTCATTTTCCGGATCTCCTGGGTCGACGACCATGGCGACGTCCAGGTCAACCGCGGCTACCGCATCCAGCACAGCATGGCCATCGGCCCCTACAAGGGCGGACTGCGCTTTCATCCCTCGGTCAACCTGTCCATCCTCAAGTTCCTGGCTTTCGAGCAGACCCTGAAGAACGCCCTGACCACGCTGCCCATGGGCGGCGGCAAGGGCGGTTCGGATTTCGACCCCAAAGGCAAGAGCCCCGGCGAAGTGATGCGCTTCTGCCAGGCCTTCATCACCGAACTGCATCGCCACATCGGCGCCGAAACCGACGTCCCGGCGGGCGACATCGGCGTCGGTGCGCGCGAGGTCGGCTTCATGGCCGGCATGGTGAAGAAGCTGACCAACCGCGCCGATTGCGTCTTCACCGGCAAAGGCCTGAGCTACGGCGGCTCGCTCATTCGCCCGGAAGCCACGGGCTACGGCGCAGTCTATTTCGCCGACGAAATGCTCAAGCATGCCGGCCGCTCGATCGAGAACCTGCGGGTCGGCGTCTCCGGCTCGGGCAACGTGGCGCAATTCGTCATCGAAAAAGCCATGGCCCTGGGCGCGAAGGTCGTCACGGTATCGGACTCGAGCGGCACGGTGGTGGACAACGCCGGCTTCACCCCGGACAAGCTCGCCGAATTGATGGAGGTCAAGAACCACCTCCACGGCCGCGTCAGTGAATACGCGGAGCGCGTCGGCGCCGAATTCCATGCCGGCATGCGCCCCTGGAGCGTGCCGATGGAGGTGGCGCTGCCCTGCGCCACCCAGAACGAACTCAACGGCGACGATGCGGCGATGCTGATCAAGAACGGCCTGGTTGCCGTGGCCGAAGGCGCCAACATGCCCTCGACCGCCGATGCCGCCCGGCTCTTCGACAAGCACCGCATCCTGTACGCCCCCAGCAAGGCCAGCAATGCCGGCGGCGTGGCCACCTCGGGCCTGGAAATGAGCCAGAATGCCATGCGCCTGTCGTGGCCGCGCGAAGAGGTCGATGCCCGCCTGCTCGGCATCATGCAGGGCATCCACCAGGCCTGCCTGCAACACGGCCGGCGCGAAGACGGCAGCATCAGCTACGTCGACGGCGCCAACCTGGCCGGCTTCATCAAGGTGGCCGACGCCATGCTGGCGCAGGGCGTGATCTGAAGCAGCCTGGGCCCCGCAGCGGGTCACTACGGGCTAAAAAAAGACCGCTTGGGCGGTCTCGGACTGCCGGCAAACCCCGTCTTTTCACGAAGGCGGGGTTTTGTTTTGGCCTGAATAGTTTAAACAGGATCACTGATCCCATTTACGCGCTACTTGTATAGCGGCATTTTTTAAGGAACACGCCATGCTAGCGATTCGCTTGCCGGAAGACCTCGAAGCCAGGCTGGATAATCTTGCAAAGCGCACGGGACGCAGCAAGACCTTTTATGCCCGCGAAGCCATTCTGGAATACCTGGAAGACATGGAAGACCTCTACCTCGCTGAACAGGTGGTGCGTCGCCTGGACAGCGGCGAGGAGCGCACCCACCCCCTAGAGGAAGTGGAGGCACGACTTGGCTTGGCCGATTGAGCTTTCCGAAACTGCTGAAAAACAACTCGCCAAACCGGACAAGCCTGTCGCCAAGCGATTGCTCGGCTTTATGCGCGAGCGCCTGGCCTCCCTGGACGACCCCAGAAGCATCGGGCAGGCGTTGAGGGGTAGCGAACTGGGCGAGTTCTGGAAATATCGTGTAGGCGATTGGCGCCTCGTCTGCCAGATCAAAGACGCAAAAATACTGATCACCGTGGTACGTCTCGGCAACCGGCGCGGGGTTTATCGCTGACCGAGATGGGGCATAACTTTCTTGCTTCACCCCTCAACAATATCGTGTCTGCCCCCCTTTATTCCCGTCTTTTCACGAAGGCGGGTTTTTTGGGCCTGAATAAAGAAAAGCCCCTCCGAGGAGGGGCTTGGCTGACTAGGGGTTAGTCCCTATATTTCTCCGCGAGTTAGATGTTGTTCTTCTCGATCGCGGCCAAGCCTGCAGTATGCGTAACACCGGTCGTGTTCTTCCAGGTAAGGCTGGTAGTGCCCACCGTCGGCGTCATGGTAATCGTCTTACCATCCACGCCCGTACCAATGCCGGTTGCGAGGGTAAGCGTAATTACGCCATCCGTAACCGATGCCGATGCAACTTCTTTGGTCGCGTTGAATGCGGGAATTCCGCTGCTGCCAGTATCACAAGAGTCCAGAACCCCTCCCGCCTCTTGGGAGCAAAGGCCCACAGCTGTCTTGAGACTGTCAGCCGCGGTCAGTGCGTTGCCCACCTTGGCCTTGACGGTGTAGTCCGAATAAGCCGGAATCGCCACCGCAGCCAGAATACCGATGATCGCCACCACGATCATCAGTTCGATCAGGGTAAAACCTTGTTGAACTTTACGCATTTCAAATCTCCTTAAGTTTGGGCAAGTTGAACACGAGCCTGCCGTGTCTGGTTCATTAACGAGCAGGGGCTGTGCCAACTTTAGCGTGCGCCGGGGAAAATTGCGCTGGCAGGCCGAACGCCTTGATATTGCTTGCGCTTCCCCCAAAACCGGACGCGGCCGCAGCGGAATCCCGCGCCCATGCCCTGCCCCTATACGGCACGGGGTGACATTTTTCGGCAGTCATTCGGGAAAAAAAGAAGCCACGGCGAACCGTGGCTTCTTGAATTGGCAGAAATGGGGGCAGACACCACATCCCGCTCCAACCTTAATTCGGACTATAATCGGTCTTGTCGGCGCTCGTCCAGACAGGAGCCAAACCATGAAATTTTCAACTCAAGTCAAGCCCATCAGTTATCTCAAAAGCCACGCAGCTGAAATCATCCGGGATATCACCGAAAGCCGGGAACCCATGCTTATTACCCAGAACGGGGAAGCCAGACTCGTGGTGATGGATGTCCGCTCATACGAGGAACAGGAGGAGACGCTGGCGCTGCTCAAGCTGCTGGCTTTGGGCAACCGTGAAATTGAACAGGGGCATTTCCGCACCGCCGATGAGGCGTTCGCCGACATCGACAGGGAAGCCGCTCAATGAGCTTTCAAATCGTGTTCCTGAAGTCGGCGGAACTCGACCTGAAGGAACTTCAAGGCTACATGGTCAAGCAGTTCGGCAAGGACGCCTGGCAAGTCAGCTACGCAAAGATTAAAGACGCTGTAAAGTCCATCGGGACATTTCCGCTTGGCGGCAACGTTCCCGAAGAACTCGATCGCCTTAACCTCACGCAATACCGTCAAGTTATCGCGGGCATGAACAGAATAATCTATGAAGTGCGGCAGGAAATCGTCTATATCCACATTGTGTGCAACACGAGGAGAGACATGAAGTCGCACCTCACCAGACGGCTTGTACGCATCGCCAAAACCTGATTCCCCAGGCTCCAGCGCTAAGCAATTGCGCCATAGCGTGGAAAAGTAAAAAGCCACGGCGAACCGTGGCTTTTTGAATTGGTGGGTCGGGCGAGATTCGAACTCGCGACCAACGGATTAAAAGTCCGCTGCTCTACCGGCTGAGCTACCGACCCGTGGATTTGGCCTGAACCTGCATGGCAGAAGCCGCATCCGCGAAAGCGCGAAATTATATCTGAAGCTGCGCGGCCGGGTAAAGCCTTATGACGGTTTTTTGTAAGAAACACCCGTCATGCCGTGCGCCGCACGGGCGGGATACGCCGACAGAACGCCCGGTCGCTCAGGCCGGATCCGCGGGGATGCTCTTATACAGCGTGGGATCGGGCACCCCTGCCTGTGCGAATCCCTGGCGCCGCAGGCGGCAGGCATCGCACACGCCGCAGGCACGCCCGTCGGCATCGGCCTGGTAGCAGCTCACTGTCTGCGCGTAGTCGACGCCAAGCGCGGCGCCGCGCTGGATGATCTGCGCCTTGGACAGATGCTGCAGCGGCGCGTGGATGCGAAGCTTCGCGCCTTCGATTCCGGCGCGGGTCGCCAGGTTGGCCATGTGTTCGAATGCGGCGATGAATTCGGGGCGGCAGTCGGGGTAGCCGGAATAATCGACGGCATTGACTCCGATGAAGATGTCGCGTGCGCCCAGGACTTCGGCCCAGGCGAGCGCCAGCGCCAGCATCACCGTGTTGCGCGCGGGCACGTAGGTGACCGGAATGCCCGCGGTCGGCGTTTCGGGCACGGCAATGGCCGCATCGGTCAGCGCCGAGCCGCCGAAATCCCCCAGCCCCAGCCGCACCACCCGGTGTCCGGCGGCCCCCAGGCTTGCGGCCAGCCGCGCCGCGGCGGCGAGTTCGGCATTGTGGCGCTGGCCGTAGTCCAGGCTCAGCGCGTGGCAGGCGTAGCCGGCTGCGCGCGCGATCGCGAGCACGGTGGCGGAGTCCAGCCCGCCGGAAAGCAGGATGACGGCGGGTTTCATTTGCCTGGCGCGTTGCCCCACAGCACCTTGTGCAACTGCACCTGCAACCGCACCGGCAGCCTGTCGGCCAAAATCCAGTCGGCCAGCTGCGCCGGCGGCAGTTCGCCCTGCACCGGCGAAAACAGGATCGGGCAAACCCGCGCGAGGCTCCGGGCCTGAATGATCTCGCGCGCCCATTCGTAGTCGGCGCGGTCGGCCAGGACGAACTTGATTTCGTCGTGCGGCGTGAGATGGGCGATATTTTCCCAGCGGTTGCGCGCCGCCTCGCCCGATGCCGGCGGCTTGATGTCGACGATGCGCGACACCCGCGGATCGACCTTGCCGATATCGAGCACGCCGCTGGTTTCCAGCGACACCGAATAGCCGGCGTCGCACAGCGCGGTCAGCAATGGCAGGCAGTTTTTCTGCGCCAGCGGCTCGCCGCCGGTGACGCACACCGTGGGCGCGCCGTATTCCGCCACCCGCGCCAGCAATGCGCCCAGGGCGACGGTTTCGCCACCCTGGAAGCTGTAAGGCGTGTCGCACCAGCGGCAGCGCAGCGGGCAGCCAGACAGACGGATGAACACCGTCGGCAAGCCCGTGCGGCTGGTTTCGCCCTGCAGGGAAAAAAACACCTCCGTCAGGCGCAGCGTGCTTGTGCTTGCAGGGGCATACGACTCCACATGGGCTTCAGCGTCTTCATGTTGCCGCTCGGCCGGCCCTTCATGCCCCGCAGGGTGCTCGCGGTGGCAAGCACGGCCTGTTTCTGGCGGGTGGAGCGTAACGGGTCCGGACACGCCAGCCTACTTGAATGCGGCCAGCCGGCGGGTGGCGATATTGGCCGCGTTGGTGCCGGGATATTTGGCCACCAGCTCTTCGAGCGTTTTGCGCGCTCCGTCGATGTTGTCCAGCGCGATCTGGCTGGCGGCGATATTGAGTTGCGCGTCGGGCACCTTGGCGCTGGCGGGATAGGCCGCCACCAGTTTCTGCTGGTGGGCCAGCGCGGATTTGTAATCCTTCAGGGCGTAATACGAATAGCCGATCCAATATTGCGCATTGGAGGCCAGCGCACTGTCGGGATAGGCCTTGAGAAAGCCCTTGAATCCGGCAATGGCGCCCGCGTAGTTGGCTTCGCGGAAATGGCCGAGCGCCGCTTCATAGCTGCGCGACTCAAGCTGCGGGTCCGCTGGCGTGGCTGCAGCGGCAACCGCAGGCGCGGGTGCGGCGGCAGGCGCGCTGGGGGGCGCAGCGGGCTGAACCGCAGCGGCAACCGGCGCAGGCCTGGCTGCCTTGGCAAGATCCGTCAGGCGCTGGTCGAGGTCGACATACAGATCGTTCTGCCGCTTGCCCAGCGTGTCCAGCTGGTGCACCTGGACTTCCGCCTGGCCACGCAGCCGGGCGATTTCGGCCTTGAGCGCTTCGACTTCCGTCAGCAGGCCCAGCAATTGCTGGTTTTGCAGCATCGCCCCCTCCAGCTTGCCGAGGCGGGTATCGAGCGCCTGCACCTGGCGGGCAAGCTCGGCGGTGTCCGCCCGCGCGGGCTGGGCCAGCGCGAACACGGAAGCGAGAATCAAAGCGTAGCGCATCAAAACCGCTTACTCGTCGGCGTACACCACATCGGTGCGGCGGTTCTCGGCGTACGCTTCCTCGGTGCTGGCTTCGTTGCGCGGCTTTTCCTCGCCGAAGCTGACCGCTTCCAGCTGCGCTTCGCCCACGCCCAGCACGGCCAGCGCCTTGCGCACCGCTTCGGCGCGCTTTTGCCCCAGCGCCAGGTTGTATTCGCGGCTGCCGCGTTCGTCGGCATTGCCCTGCAGAATCACGCGCGCATCGCGCTTGGACAGCAGATAGCCCGCATGCGCTTCGAGCACCGGACGGTATTCGTCCTTCACCACGAAGCTGTCGTAATCGAAAAATATGCTGCGGGTGGACAGCGGGCTGGCCGGGTTCTTGCGCGGGTCGCCGGCATAGCTGCCGCTGCCGTCCAGCGAGCTGCCTGCCACGCCCGCGCCACCCAGCGCAACGGTTTCGGTGCCGGCGGCCTTGCCGCTGCCGCCGGCCTGCCCCGCACCGGCAGCGCCGGTTTTGCCGCCGGTGCGGTCTTCAACGGTGGCTTGCGTGCCGCCGGTGGTGCCGCACGCGGACAGGGTCAATGCCAGCAGAACGGGCCAGAAAATCTTGTTCATCAGTCGCTCCTCCCTATTAATGAAAACGGTCTGGCGCGAGCGGCACGGGCCTGCACCCCTGCGGCGTCTCCCGCCTCGAAACAAAATGCACCCTTATGGCCCCCAGGCCGGCTCGCGGGCATCGACGCCCGGTTCGGACAGGCGCGCACGCGTTTTGCCATCCAGGCTCACCGTGCCGAGTATCCCGCGTCCGCCCTCTACGGTGGCATACAGGACGGCCTGGCCGTTGGGCGCAAAGCTGGGCGATTCGTCGCGCACGGTATCGGTTAGCACGCGGGTCTGCCCGGAGGCCACTTCATGCAGCACCACGCTGAACCGCCCCCCCTCGCGGCCGATGTAGGCGAGGTGCCGCCCATCCGGGCTGATCGCGGGGGAAACATTGTAGCTGCCGTTGAAGGTCACGCGCTTGGGCTCGCCGCCGCTGGCCGCCACCCGATAAATTTGCGCGCTGCCGCCGCGATCCGAGGTGAAATACACGGTTTGTCCATCCGGCGAAAACACCGGCTCGGTATCGATGTTCCCGCCCTGGGTCAGCCGGACGAGCCCGCTGCCGTCGGCGTTGATCAGATAGATCTGCGACGCCTCGTCGCGCGTCAGCACCACGGCCAGACGCCTGCCGTCGGGCGACCAGGCCGGCGCCGAATTGGATCCCTTGAATGCCGCAAGCTTGCGGCGAGCGCCATCCTGCAAGGACTGCACATACACAATGGGCTTTTTGTCTTCGAACGACACGTACGCCAGGCGGGTGCCGTCGGGTGAGAACATCGGCGAAATCAGCGGCTCGACGGAGCGCACGACGGTGCGCGGGTTTTGTCCGTCGGCATCGGCCACGCGCAGCTCGAAGGACTTGCCCTGCTTCTGCACATAAGCGATGCGGCTGCCGAATGCGCCCGGGATGCCGGTCAGCCTTTCGTACACGATATTGGCAATCTGGTGCGCCGTCGCGCGCCATTGCGCCGCCGAAATGGTGTAGCTGTAGCCTGCCAGCTGCGTCTGCTTGAGCACGTCGAGTAGTCGAAACCGGATTTCGAATCGGCCCCCGGGCAATGCGGCCACCTGGCCGACCACCATGGCGTCCGCCCCCTTGCTACGCCAGGCACCGTAGTTGATTTGCGCGGACTCGGCCGGCTGCGGCATCCCGCCGACATCCACCAGCCTGAATTGGCCGCTGCGGTCGAGGTCGTCCCCCGCAATCTGGGTCAGCGCGGGGACAGGCTGGCCCGGCGCGGCCTTGAACGGCACCATTGCCACCGCAATCTTGTTGGCCGCACCGCCGATCACCTGGATCTCCATTGCCGCTCGCGCAGAAAACGATGCGCCCAGCAAGGCAAAACACAACAGGGGCAGCAGTAAAACAGCACGCAACATGGGGACGGGAATCTCGATCGAAAGCACTTGATAGGGTAGGCCAGTTTAGCATAGGCCGCATGCCGGGTTTTTTGCTGCGCACCGCCTGCGGCCTTGCGCCGGACACCTCCGGCTCACTCTTTGGGGCGATGGACGAAAGAAAGTTCCGGCACGAATGCGGCGCGCGCGTCGCGATCGGCAGGCAACGGCAGGGGGGAGGATTTCACGATGGCGCGCACCACCGCCTCGTCGTACGCCGCATTCCCGCTGCTCTGCGTCACCCGTACGCTCTGCACTTCACCGGTGGGCAGCAGCCTCACCGCGCAGCGCACTTCGGGGTTGCCTTTCAGGTTGTCGGGCAGACGGGTATTGCCGCGCACCTTGGCGCTGATCTGGTCGCGGTGCTGCCCCACGACGCGCGCCACCTCGGCCTGCCGCTTGCCGGCGGCGGCGCGCGCCTCAGCCTGCCTCATGGCCAGCGCCTCGCTGGCCGCCTCCTCGTCCGCCATCCGCCGCATCAAATCCTCTTCCTCCATCTGGCGCAGCAGCTCACGTTTTTTCTGTTCGGCCAGCTGTTTTTCGTGCGCCTTCCTGGCAGCCTCGGCCTCCACGCGCGCGGCCTCGGCCCGGGCTTTCTCTTCCTCTGCCTGGATGGCTTTCAATCTTTGCAGGCGCTCGACCTCGGCTTTCTTTTTTTCCAGCGCAATGTCGGGCGCCCTGGGCGGCGGCGGTTCGTCCGCCGCCGCTTTGGGTGCGGGCGCGACTTTGGCCGGCGCGGGCGTTTTCACCTGTGGCGGAGGCGGCGGCTCGGGGGGCTTGAGCGCGGCAGGCGGCGCTGCCTTGGGCAGGGTTTCCCACAAATCGACCATCACCGGCGCGGGGCGCTGGGTCTGCCATGACACGCCGAACACCAGCAGCAGCACAAAGACCGCGTGCACCCCCAGCGCCAGCACGCCGGCCGCAAGGCGGGGGGCTGGGCGGGAGACGAAAGGCGCGTCCGCCGGAAGGTTCATGGGACCGGACGGGCAAGCAGTCCGATGCGGGTGATCTGCGCCTGCTGCAAGAGCGTCATCGTATTCATCACTTCCTCATAGCGGACATTCTTGTCCGCCGCGATGACCACCGGCTGATCCGGCAAGGCGCGATGCAGCGCAGCGATTTCGTCCGCCAGCGCCGCCTTCGCCACCACCCGTTCGGCGCCGCCGGTCGCGCGATTGCGCAGCCGGTACTCGCCCGACTCCTTGATGAGGATTTCCAGCGGCTGCGCCGGCGGCTGCGCCGTCTTGCCGACGCTCGGCAGATCGACCTGGCCGGGGTTGATGAAGGGCGCCGTCACCATGAAGATGACGAGCAGCACCAGCATCACGTCGATCATCGGCACGACGTTGATCTGGGCGACCTGTTTGCGGGTCCGCGCCATGGATCAGGCCGGCTTGGTCGCCTGCCGCTGCAGGATGTTGGAAAACTCCTCCATGAAGCTCTCCATGCGGTTGGCCAGGCGGTCGATGTCGTGGGTGTAGCGGTTGTAGCCGACCACCGCGGGAATCGCGGCGAACAGGCCCATCGCGGTGGCGATCAGGGCTTCGGCGATGCCGGGCGCGACCTGCGCCAGCGTCGCCTGCGCGACCGTGGCGAGTCCCTGGAATGCCAGCATGATGCCCCACACGGTGCCGAACAGGCCAACGTAGGGCGACACCGAGCCGACGGTGGCGAGAAACGACAGGTGCGACTCCAGGCCGTCGAGTTCGCGCTGGTAAGTCGCGCGCATGGCGCGGCGGGTGCCGTCGATGATGACGTTGAGCGACAGGCCGGTCTGCCGCCGCAGCTTCATGAATTCGCGGAAACCGGCCTCGAAGATGCGCTCCATTTCGCCTGCATCCTCGCGCTCGGCGGCCACCCGCTGGTACATGGCGTTGATGTCGCCGCCGCCCCAGAATTCGCGCTCGAAACGGTCGGTCACGCGCAGGGCGCGCTTCAGCGCGAACAGCTTGATGAAGATGAACCACCAGGACATCAGCGATGCCCCCAGCAGCAGCGCCATGACGATCTGCACCGGCAGCGAAGCGTGCAGAATGAGATGCAGCAGGGAGAGGTCTTGGCTGAGTTCGGGATTCACGTCGCGTAGGTCAGGGCTTGAAGTAAGGGCGCAGGTATTTTAACGGCTTTGAAGCGCACCGCATCGACGCAGGCGAGCGTCACGACGGCCTCTGCGAGACGGGTGGGACCGCGCAGAAGTTCCTGCCGCACGCTGAGGCTGGCGCGCCCGATTTCATGCCGGACGACCGAGACATCGAGCCGGTCGTTGAAACGCGCCGGCGACAGATAATCGATTTCCACCCGCCGCACCACGAACACAACCCCCGCCTCGTCGCGCAGCACGTCCTGCTCGAACCCCTGCGCGCGCAGCCATTCCGAGCGTGCACGTTCCATGAACTTGAGGTAGTTGGCGTAATACACGACGCCGCCGGCGTCGGTGTCCTCCCAGTACACGCGCACCGGCCAGTGGAACGCAGCGTTCAAAACAGGTCCGCGCCAGCCTCGCCGGCGGGCGCGGCAAGCCCGAGATGGCGATACGCCAGCGGCGTCGCGATGCGTCCGCGCGGGGTGCGCTGCAGGTAGCCCTGCTGGATGAGATAGGGTTCGAGCACGTCCTCGATGGTATCGCGCTCCTCGCCGATGGCAGCGGCGAGGTTGTCCAGCCCGACCGGGCCGCCCATGAACTTCTCGACCACCGCCGACAAGAGCTTCCTGTCCATCACGTCGAGCCCGGCGCGGTCGACGTCGAGCATCGCCAGCGCCGCGTCGGCCACCGCGCCGCTGGCCTGCCCGCCCGCTTTCACTTCCGCGTAGTCGCGCACCCGCCGCAGTAGGCGGTTGGCAATGCGCGGGGTGCCGCGCGAACGGCGGGCGATTTCCAGCGCGCCGGCTTCTTCCAGGTTCATCTGCAACAGGCCGGCCGAGCGATGCACGATGAAGCCGAGTTCCTCCGCCGAATAGAATTCCAGCCGCGCGACGATGCCGAAGCGGTCGCGCAGCGGGTTGGTGAGCATGCCTGCGCGGGTGGTCGCGCCGACCAGGGTGAACGGCGGCAGGTCGAGCTTGACCGAGCGCGCCGCCGGGCCTTCGCCGATCATGATGTCGATCTGGAAGTCCTCCAGCGCGGGATACAGCACCTCCTCGACTACCGGGCTAAGACGGTGGATCTCGTCGATGAACAGCACGTCGTGCGGCTCCAGATTGGTCAGCAAGGCCGCCAGGTCGCCGGCGCGTTCCAGCACCGGGCCGGAGGTCTGGCGCAGGTTGACGCCCATCTCGCGCGCGATGATGTGCGCCAGCGTGGTCTTGCCCAGCCCCGGCGGGCCGAACAGCAGCACGTGGTCGAGCGCCTCGCTGCGCTTCCTCGCGGCATGGATGAAGATTTCGAGCTGCTCGCGCGCCTTCGCCTGGCCGACGTATTCGGCCAGGGTGCGCGGCCGCAGCGCGCGCTCGACCTGCTCTTCCTGCGGGCTGGCGGCGGCGGGGGCGATGAGGCGGTCGGTTTCGATCATGGCGCCGGACGGGTTTCTGCAGACATGCGCCGATTCTACCCTGCGTCTTTTGCGCTCACCGAGGAAGAGAAGGCCAATTGGCCCCGGCCCAGCGCCTTGGCCCGGTAAAGCGCGCGATCCGCGCGCGCGAGCGCCTGCTCGATGTTGTCGCCTGCCGTATCCCGCAGCCAGGTCTGGCCTGCGCTGACCGTGCTGTCCCCTTCCAGATCCGCGGCGAGCAGTTCGCTTTGGAGCTGGCCGGCCAGGCGCCGGTACCAGGCGAGCACGCCGTCGTCGTCCAGCCCGGACAGCAATACCGCAAACTCGTCCCCGGCCAGGCGGGCGGCCATGTCGGAACTGCGCGTGAGGGCCTTGAGCGAATCCGCCAATGCAATCAGCGCCCGGTCGCCCGCGCCGTGGCCGAACCGGTCGTTGATCGACTTGAAATGATCGACGTCCAGCAAAACCAGCGCAATGGGATTGCCGCGCTCCGCCAGGCCGAGCATCTGCGGAAACCGGTTCTCGAAGGCGCGCCGGTTGGGCAATCCGGTAAGCGGGTCGGTCAGGCTTAGCCTGGCCAGCTGTTCGCGCTGATCGTGCAGTTGCTGCGCGATGCGGTTGATGTTCGCGGCTGCAGGGGCGAATTCGACATAGCGCGTCACGATGGGCGGCGCCGACTCGTTGCGGGTCAGGCACGCGAGCGCCTCCATCGCGGCGTCGATGTCCTGCAGCACCGGGCGCCGCAATCGCATCACCACCACGACCAGCAACAGCAGAACGGCCACCAGGGTCAGCACTCCCGCCAATATCTGCAAACGGCCGTTGTGCGTGATCCGCTGCACCGGGGACTGCACCCGCAGCGTCCAGCCCATCGCCGGCAACGCCACGCTGATCTCGCGCACCGCCCCCTGCAGGCTGCCGCTGCTGACCACCGGCTCGCCGGCCGCATCGATGAGGGCGATGGCATGGCCGGGCTGGGTGGAGTCGTCGACGATGCGCTGCAGTTGCGCCAGCCGCACGCTCAAGAACACCTGGCCCAGCACCTCGCCGCCCGCCTCGCGCACCGATGCGCTCAGATCGACATGCTCCAGCCCGGGCACGTCGCGATGGATCAGCACTTGATTCTGCACGCTCAGGCCGCGCTGAAGCAGGTCGCGCTGGCAGCTCGGTCCCACGCGCAGCAGGCTGGTATCGCCATAGACCTCGCCCTGCGGGCTCACGATCGCCAGCCCCAGGATGTTGGGCAGCAGGCGCTGCCGCGACATCGCCCATTGCTGCTTGTCTTCGGTCGATCCGACCAGCATCAGATCGAGCAGTTGCGGATCGCTTGCCAGATGGTCGACCACCTCGCGGTAATAATTCCACCGCCGCATCACGCTGGTGCGGGCCTGCGCGGCCTCCACCTTCAACAGATGCAGTTCGGCGGCATTGTTGGTGCGCAGGCTGAACAGCAGGCTCAGCGCCATGCCGGCTGCAAACAAACCGACCACGCCCGTCAGCAGCCAGATGAAACGCTTGCGCAGCGACACCAGTGCGGAACCGGTGTTGAGCGCCATGTTCAGGCGCGCGACAAGGCGCGCAGCGCCTGCCGGATCGCCTCGCCCACCGGCAGATCGGACGGCAGCTGGCGCAAGGCTTCGGCGGTCTCGCGGTCGTTGTAGCCCAGCGCCAGCAAGGCCTGGCGCACGTCGTCCGACATGCCGGCGGGCGCCGCGCCGGCAATCGCGCCGGCGAACACCGGCTTGCCCTTGAGTTCGAGCAGCAGGCGCTCGGCGGTTTTCTTGCCGATGCCGGGAACCTTGACGAGGCGGCCGATTTCCTGCGCCGCAATCGCCGCCGACAAGTCGTTGACCGACAGCCCGGACAGCACCGAAAGTGCCGTCTTGGCGCCGATGCCGGAGACCTTCAGCAGTTCGCGAAACGCCGCGCGCTCGATCTCGCTGCCGAAGCCGTACAGCAGGTGCGCATCCTCGCGGATCGCCAGGTGGGTCAGCAGGCTGATCTTTTCGCCCAGCGCGGGCAGGTTGTAGAAGGTGCTCATCGGCACGTCGATTTCGTAGCCGACGCCGTTGCAATCCACCAGGACTTGCGGCGGATGCTTGGCGGCGAGGGTGCCGGTGATTCTGCCTATCATGTGAAATCCTTGTTCATACCAGGCGCCCGCCCTTGACGCGATAGCCCGCGGTGGAGTGCGTGCCGAGGCGGCTGCCGTGCGCATGGGCGATGGCGCAGGCGAGCGCGTCGGCGGCGTCGGCCTTCGGCGCAACGGGCAGGCCCAGCAGGCGCTTGACCATTTCCTGCACCTGCTCCTTGGCCGCCTTGCCGTGGCCCACCACCGCCTGCTTGATCTGCAGCGCGGTGTATTCGGAAACCGTCAGTTCGTTCGACACCGCCGCGCAGACCGCCGCGCCGCGCGCCTGGCCGAGCAGCAGGGTGGATTGCGGATTGACGTTGACGAAGACGATTTCCACCGCGCAGGCATCGGGCCGGTAGGTGGCGATCACCTCGTTCAGGCCCGCGAACAGCACGCCGAGCCGCGTCGGCAGTTCGCCCTCGCCGCTCTTGATGACGCCGCTGGCGACGTAGGCCAGCTTCTGGCCGCTCTGCTCGATCACGCCGAAGCCGGTGAGGCGCAGACCGGGGTCGATGCCGAGGATGCGCAAGAGGATCAGTTACTCGGGCAGCACGGCGTTGGTGTAGACATCCTGCACGTCGTCGAGCGACTCCAGCGCGTCGAGAATTTTCTGCATCTTCACCGCGTCGTCGCCCGCGAGTTCGGTCTCGGCTTCGGGGCGCATGGTGATCTCGGCCACCGCCGGCTTGAAGCCGGCCTTCTCCAGCGCCTCCTTCACCGCCTCGAAGGCCTTGGGGTCGGGCGAAGTGAGCACCTCGATCGAGCCGTCCTCGTTGGGGATGACGTCGTCGGCGCCGGCCTCCAGCGCGGCGTCCATCACCGCTTCCTCGCTGGCGCCCGGCTCCAGGATGATCTGCCCGCAGTGCTTGAACTGGAACGCCACGCAGCCGTCGGTGCCCATGTTGCCGCCGTACTTGACGAAGGCGTGGCGCACGTCGGCGACGGTGCGCGTCTTATTGTCGGTGAGGCAGTCGACCATCACCGCGACGCCACCGATGCCGTAGCCCTCGTAGCGCGCTTCCTCGTAGTTGACGCCCTCAAGCTGGCCGGTGCCGCGCTTGATCGCATTCTCGATGTTGTCCTTCGGCAGCGACTCGGCCTTGCCCTTTTCGATCGCCAGCCGCAGACGCGGGTTCATCGCGGGATCGCCGCCGCCCATTTTGGCGGCCACGGTGATTTCCTTGATAAGCTTGGTGAAGATTTTGCCGCGCTTGGCATCCTGGCGCCCCTTGCGGTGCTGGATGTTGGCCCACTTCGAATGTCCTGCCATGTCGATTCCAACGCAATTTGAATAGCCGGAGATTTTACACCGTGGCTCCCCCTCTACGTTTCGGCGTCGACCTCGGCGGCACCAAAATCGAACTGATCGCGCTCGACGCCGGCGGACGGGAAATCTTGCGCCGCCGCGTGCCGACCCCGCAGAACGACTATCTCGCCACGGTGGCTGCGGTCGCCGCGCTGGTGCACGCGGCCGAATTCGATCTCGGGCAGAGCGGCAGCATCGGCGTCGGCACCCCCGGCGCCATCTCGCCCGCGAGCGGCCTGATGAAGAACTGCAATTCGACCTGCCTCAACGGGCGGCCGTTGCAGCAGGACCTCGAACGCGCGCTGAACCGAAACGTGCGGCTCGCCAACGACGCCGACTGCTTCGCCTTGTCCGAAGCCGTCGACGGCGCGGCCGCCGGGACGGACATTGTCTTCGGCGTGATCCTCGGCACCGGCGTCGGCGGCGGCGTAGTCGTGCGCGGCCAGCTGCTCAAGGGCGCCAACGCCATCGCCGGCGAATGGGGCCATTCGCCGCTGCCCTACTTCCAGTTCGCCCACGCCCAGGCTGACCGCGCCTCCACCGGGCAGCACCCCGCCACCGGCGAGGCCATCCTGCACCCGTGGCCGAACCTGCGCGAGCTCGATGCCGCGCCGGCCTGCTACTGCGGCAAGAAAGGCTGCATCGAAACCTGGCTGTCCGGCCCCGGCTTCGCCGCCGACCACGTGCGCTACGGCGGCGAGGAGTTGCCCGCGCACGAAATCGTGCAGCTGGCGAACGCCGGCTACGGCCCGTGCAGCGCAACGCTGGCGCGCTACGAGGAACGGCTGGCGCGCGCGCTCGCCGGGGTCATCAACCTCATCGACCCCGACGTCATCGTGCTCGGCGGCGGCTTGTCCAACATCGCCCGGCTGTACGACAGCGTGCCGCGGCTGTGGCCGCGCTACGTGTTTTCCGACCGCGTCGACACGAAGCTGGTGCCGCCGCAGCACGGCGACTCCAGCGGGGTGCGCGGCGCGGCGTGGCTGTGGAGCGTGGTTGTTGCCGATTGATCGGCTTTAGCGCGTGGTTGTTGACGCTTCAGCGGCTATACAACCATGGCCTCCCCTTTACGGGGACAACCACGGCCCACCCCTTGCGGGTGGAGTGACCAGATTGTGTAGCGCGCCCTAGTGCAGCTTGATGCGCGCCCGCGTCGGCGTGCTGATGAAATGGGCGTAGGTGGTGAGCGAGGTCTTGACCCAGCCGTGCAGCGCGATCTGGTGCATCTTGTGCAGCGACCAGTACACCAGCCGCGCCATCGCGCCTTCGATCATGATGCTGCCGCCGGTGAGCCCGCCCATCAGGTTGCCGATGGTGGAAAAGCGGCCCAGCGCGACCAGCGAACCGTAGTCGCGGTAGACATATTCGGGCAGGGGCCTGCCGCGCAGGCGGCGGCACACCGACTTCACCAGCATCGACGCCTGCTGGTGCGCCGCCTGCGCGCGCGGCGGCACAAAGCCCTTGCCGTCCGGCATCACACAGGCGGCGCAGTCGCCGAAGGCGAAGATGTTGTCGTCGCGCGTGGTCTGCAAGGTGGGGCGCACCACCAGCTGGTTGATGCGGTTGGTTTCCAGGCCGTCGATGTCGTGCAGGAAGTCCGGCGCCTTGATGCCGGCCGACCACACCATCATGCTGGCAGGGATGAACTTGCCATCGGCGGTCAGCATGCCGTCGGCGCGCACTTCGACGATACGCTCGCGGGTGTGCATTTCCACCCCCAGTTCGGCCAGGCGTTCGGCGGCCGCATTCGACAGGCGCGGCGGCAGCCCCGGCAGGATGCGGTCGGAGGCTTCGACGAGGAGCAGCTTCAAACTCTTGTCAGGCTCGATGTTGTCCATTCCGTAGGCCGACAGCTCGCGCGTGGTGTCGTGCAGTTCGGCGGCGAGCTCGACGCCGGTGGCGCCGGCGCCGACGATGCCGACGGTGAGCTGGCCGGGTGCGACCGCCTCGGCCTGGGTGTTGGCGCGCAGGCAGGCGTTGATATGGCGGCGATGGAATTCGCGCGCCTGCTCGGGGGTATCGAGCATGATGCAGTGCTCCTTCACGCCCGGCACGCCGAAGTCGTTGCCGACCGAGCCGACCGCGATGATCAGGGTGTCGTAGCGGAAGCTGCGGCGCGGAATGATCTCGACGCCGTCATCGTCGCAGGTGGGGGCGACGCTGACTTCCTGCCGCGAGCGGTCGAGCCCGTCCATGCGGCCGAGGCGGAAGGTGAAGCCATGCCAGTGGCCCTGCGCCAGATATTCCAGCCGTTCGGCGTAGGAATCGAGGCTGCCCGCGGCGACTTCGTACAGCAGCGGCTTCCACAGATGCGAAGGCGAGGCATCGATCAGCGTGATGTTTGCGCGTTTCTTCCTGCCCAGCCTGTCACCCAGCCGGGTGGCCAGTTCCAGCCCGCCCGCACCGCCGCCCACAATGACGATTTCATGCATTCGCTGCTCAGTTGCCACGGTTTCCCCCTGTTTTCATCATGCCGCGATGATACCCGGGATATTAGCGACCGCTTCTATACATTGCTTGACACGGGGCGCCGCCGAACTCGCTAAAATTCCTGCATCAACGAATCAGGAACCCGCACCATGACCGAAGCGCTGCTCATCGCCAGGAACG
>NZ_MKUG01000191.1 GCF_001897685.1 Thiobacillus sp. 65-1402 | reverse complement strand
CTATGTGGATATCGCCGACGCGATGAAGAACAAGATGGATTTCGTTGCGCTGAAGAACCGTTCCGGCAACTATATCGTGCCGGATCAGACTGCTGTGGCCGACGCGGCGGCGGGTGCCAACTTCAAGGTCCGCGGCATGGCGCCCGATCTGCTGGATCAGTCGCACAAGAATGCCTGGCCCATTACCACGGCCACGTATATCCTGGCCTATGAAAAAGGCGCCGATGCCGTCAAGCAGAAAGGTGTAGTCGACTTCTTCACCTGGTCCTTGAACAATGGCCAGAAAATGGCCTCCGACCTCGGCTTTGTGGCGCTGCCGCCCAATGTCGTGAAGATGGTCGAAGCAGAAATGAAGAACATCAAGTAAGGCATCTGGATTGACTGATTTGATGGTTGGCCGGGGGCGGCGCGCTGCTCCCGGCGCTCTGCCAAAGCAGCTGCCTTGCGGCGGCTGCTTTGGCAGATAAAAAATCGAACCGATAGGCACCCCACCGTGAGCGAGCCCAGCGCATCCGCCGGAATCGACCTGCATGCCCAGCAGGTCAGACGATTTCGGCTGCAGGACAAAATTTTCCATTATTCCACCCAGTTTTTCGCCTTTGTCGTTCTGGCGGCGCTGGTGGGTATTCTGGTGTCGCTTACCCTCGAAGCCTGGCCCACCCTCAAGGCATTCGGCCCGGCTTTCCTCTGGACCAACATCTGGAGCGTGCCTGACGATCAGTACGGCGCGCTGGCGGCCATTTACGGCACGGTGGTGACGTCCGTGCTGGCGCTGCTGATTGCCGTGCCGATCAGCTTCGGTATCGCCTTGTTCCTGACCGAAACCTGTCCGGTCTGGCTGCGCCGCCCGCTGGGCACCGCGATCGAATTGCTGGCGGGCATTCCTTCCATCGTCTACGGCATCTGGGGGCTGTTCGTGTTCGCCCCCCTGTTTGCCGAATACGTCCAGCCGCCGTTGCAGGCGCTGCTGGGCGATGTTCCGGTCATCGGCAGCTGGTTCTCCGGGCCCCCCATCGGGGTCGGCATTCTCGCTGCCAGCATTGTGCTGGCGCTGATGGTCATCCCTTTTATCGCTTCGGTGATGCGCGATGTGTTCGAGACCGTGCCGCATGTACTGAAGGAGTCGGCCTACGGCATCGGCTGTACCACCTGGGAGGTGGTGCGCAACGTCGTGCTGCCCTACACGCGCGTCGGCGTCATCGGCGGCATCATGCTGGGCTTGGGGCGCGCACTGGGCGAGACAATGGCCGTCACCTTCGTGATCGGCAACGCCAACCGCATCAACGGCAGCTTGTTCGCGCCCGGCACCTCGATTGCTTCCACGCTGGCCAACGAATTCGGCGAGGCGGACCCCGGCCTGCATATCGCCTCCCTGTTTGCGCTGGGCCTGGTGCTGTTCGTCATCACCTTTGTCGTGCTGGCGATTTCGCGCTGGCTCATCAGCCGCAGCATGGGCTCGGAAGGTCTGTAAGGAAAGCCGTCATGATGAGTCTGTACACCCGCCGTATCTGGATCAACCGCATCGGCATCACCCTGTCCATGGTGGCGATGAGCCTGGGACTGGTCGCGCTGCTGTGGATTTTGTGGACCTTGTTTTCCAAAGGCTTTGCCGCGCTAAGCTGGGATCTGTTTACCCAGGATACGCCTGCGCCAGGCTCCGAAGGCGGCGGCTTGCGCAATGCCATTGTCGGCAGCGGCCTCATCCTGCTGTTTTCCATGCTGATCTCGACGCCGATCGGCATCTTGGCGGGCATCTATCTGGCCGAATTCGGACGCATTTCGCGGTTCGCCTCGCTGACCCGCTTCATGACCGACATCATGCTGTCGGCCCCCTCCATCGTCATCGGCCTGTTCGTCTACGCGCTTTTTGTGGCGACCACCGGCGGTTTTTCCGGCTGGGCCGGGTCGCTGGCGCTGGCGCTGATCGCCATTCCGGTGGTCGTGCGCACCACCGAAAACATGTTGAAGCTGGTGCCGACCAGCCTGCGTGAGGCGGCATTTGCGGTGGGCGCGCCGCGCTGGCAGGTCTCGCTCAGGGTAACGCTGCCTGCGGTCAAGTCGGGCGTGGTGACAGGCGTATTGCTGGCGATGGCGCGTATCACCGGCGAGACCGCGCCGCTGCTGTTCACTGCGCTGAACAACCAGTTCTTCAGCACCAATATGGCGGAACCCATGGGCAACCTGCCGGTGGTGATCTATCAGTTCGCGCTGAGCCCGTATGACAATTGGGTGGGCCTGGCCTGGGGCGGGGCGCTGCTGATCGCCTTGCTGGTGCTGGTGGTCAACATCGGTGTGCGCGTCGTTTTCCGCAACAAAGACAAACGTTAATTTCTCCGGAGCCTTCCGATGCCCGATCAAGCCATGCCAACCGGCGAAAATGCTGCCATGCAGGTACGCAACCTGGATTTCTTCTATGGTGATTTCAAAGGCCTCAACAATATCAACCTGGACATTGTCAACAAGAAGGTAACGGCTTTCATCGGGCCGTCAGGCTGCGGCAAATCGACCCTGTTGCGCACCTTCAATCGCATGTATGACTTGTACCCGGGGCAGCGCGCCGAAGGCCAGATCCTGGTGCATGGCAAAAATCTGCTCGACAAGAGCCAGGACGTGAATCTGGTGCGCGCCAAGATCGGCATGGTGTTCCAGAAGCCGACGCCTTTTCCCATGACGATCTATGAAAACATCGCGTTCGGCGTACGTCTGTACGAGCGCATGTCCAAAAGCGCAATGGACGATCGCGTCGAATGGGCGCTGAACAAGGCTGCCCTGTGGGGCGAGGTGAAAGACAAGCTGCAGAAAAGCGGTCTGTCGCTTTCGGGCGGCCAGCAGCAGCGCCTGTGCATTGCGCGTGCGGTTGCGGTGAAACCGGAAATCGTGCTGCTGGACGAGCCGACCTCGGCACTGGATCCGATTTCCACCGCGAAAATCGAGGAACTCATCAACGAGTTGAAAAACGATTACACCATCGCCATCGTCACCCACAACATGCAGCAGGCCGCGCGGATTTCCGACTACACCGCCTTCATGTACCTGGGCGAACTCGTCGAGTTCAACGAAACCGGCACCATCTTCATGCGGCCAGGCAAAAAGCAGACCGAAGACTACATTACCGGCCGGTTCGGCTGATTACTCTCCCCGTGGCGACGCGCCCGGCGGTTGACCTGCGGGCGCGTTGCGCTTACCATCGCGCACTTTTGTTTGGCGGATTCCCATGCGCAAGAAGCTCGTAGCCGGTAACTGGAAAATGCACGGCAACCTGGCCGAGAATGCCGCGTTGCTGTCTGCGCTCAAGCCGGCACTGGCCGGCATCGAGGCGGTCGTTTGCGTTCCTTTCCCGTATCTGGCACAAGCGCAGGCTGCACTTGCCGGGTCATCCATTGCCTGGGGCGCGCAAAACGTATCCGAGCAGGCCAAGGGCGCGTTTACCGGTGAAGTGTCTGCCGCCATGCTGCTCGATTTCGGCTGCCGCTATGTGATCGTCGGCCATTCCGAGCGGCGTAGCCTGTATGGTGAAACCGACGAGCTGGTGGCCAGCAAATACATGGCCGCGCAGGCGGCCGGCCTGACCCCCATCCTGTGCGTAGGCGAATCGCTGGCCGAGCGCGAGTCGGGCGTGACCGAAGCAGTCGTCGCACGCCAGCTCGATGCAGTGATCAAGGCTGCTGGCGTGGCGTCCTTGGCCAGGGCAGTGGTTGCCTACGAACCCGTGTGGGCGATCGGCACCGGAAAAACCGCCACCCCGGAGCAGGCTCAGGCCGTGCACGCCTTCATTCGCGGCAAGATTGCCGCCCTCGATGCCGGCGTGGCGGATGGTCTGGTAATCCAGTACGGGGGTAGCGTAAAAGCCGCGAATGCGGCAGAATTGATGGCTCAGCCGGATATCGACGGTGGCCTGATTGGCGGTGCTTCTCTGGTTGCCGACGAGTTCATCGCGATTTGCCAAGCGGCCGCCAAGTAAGAATCAAAATTTATGGAAACACTGGTCTGGATCGTTCATGTCATCGTAGCGCTTGCCGTCATTGCGCTGGTGTTGCTGCAGCATGGCAAAGGCGCGGACATGGGCGCCGCATTCGGCAGCGGGTCTGCCGGCAGTCTGTTCGGCGCCAGCGGTTCGGCCAATTTTCTGAGCCGCAGCACGGCCGTTGTGGCGACCCTGTTCTTTCTGACCAGCCTGGGCCTGGCCTATTTCGGGCTGCAGCAGCATAAGCCGGCCAGCGTGCTGGATCGGACGGCGGTGCCGGCACCGGCGACGCAGCCGGCTGCACCGGCAGCGGATCAGAATGCCGGCTCGAAAGCGGGGGCCATCCCGCAGTAAATCAGCAGTACAAATCTGGGCGCATGCCCTTTGGCCGACGTGGTGGAATTGGTAGACACGCTATCTTGAGGGGGTAGTGACCTTGGTCGTGCGAGTTCGAGTCTCGCCGTCGGCACCATCAAATTTCCTGATTGATTCATCAGCCGTTGCTATTTGATAAGCTTTTGATTAATCAGGGGAAATCGGTAGTTTTTCAGCTTGACAGTGTGCGCGTGGCGCTAATACACTGCGGTCATAATCACTCAACAGCTCGCACTCGGGCATAGTCGGAGGACCACGGTGCTGGAGAACTATCTCCCCATTCTGCTGTTCATTCTGGTCGGGCTGGCTTTCGGTGTCGGTCCCATCATTGCAGGTGGCCTGCTGGCGCCGCATCGCCCTGACAGCGAAAAACTCTCTCCCTACGAATGCGGCTTCGAGGCGTTCGAGGACGCGCGCATGAAATTTGACGTGCGCTATTACCTGGTCGCCATTCTTTTCATCCTGTTCGACCTGGAAATTGC
>NZ_MKUG01000190.1 GCF_001897685.1 Thiobacillus sp. 65-1402 | reverse complement strand
GAGGCCGCCCTGGCGGGGCGCTTTACCGATGCACCCGCCCCGCTGCCGGCTGCAAATCCGCACCCACCGCCTCACGCTCGTCGAACACGAAGCAGTCGCCGCGGTAGTGCGCGCCGCCGACTTCCTCAAAATACTTGAGGATGCCGCCTTCGAGCTGGTACACGTGCTCGATGCCGACCGCCTTCATGTGGATGGCGGCCTTTTCGCAGCGGATGCCGCCGGTGCAGAACGACACCACGGTCTTGCCGGCATAGTCGGCGCGGTGTTCCGCCAGGCGCGGCGGAAACTCGCTGAAGACGCCGATGCCGTAATCGACCGCGTGCTCGAAGGTGCCGGCGGCGACTTCGTAGTCGTTGCGCGTATCCAGCATCACCAGCGGGCGGCCTGCGTCGTCGCAGCCGCGATCCAGCCACCGCTTCAGCGTGGCCGCCGCCACCGAGGGCGCGCGCCCGGCTTCCGGGCGGATCAGCGGATGCTTCATGGTGATGATTTCCTTCTTCAGCCGCACCCGCATCCGCTTGAACGGCGGTTCGGCCGACAGGCTTTCCTTGGGCTGCAGGTCGGCGAAGCGCGGATCGGACCGCAGATGGGCAACCATGGCGTCGATCGCTGCGCGCGCGCCGGCCAGGAATACGTTGATGCCCTCGGGCGCGAGCAGGATCGTGCCCTTGAGGCGCAACCCCAGGCAGCGCGCGGCAAGATCGGCCTGGAGCGCCTCGCGGTCGGCGAGAGCGACGAACTTGTAGCAGGAAATATTGACGACGGACACGGTAACAACCCCTTCAGCAAGCCGGCATTATCCTGGAAACCTGGCTTCCAGAATAAATACGGAGCGGTTCTGCCCGGCCGGCGGTTTTGATACCCTTCGGGCTTCCCTCCCCCTCTCGCCGACCATGAACGAACAACTGCAAACGCTGGAACACGCCCAGCAAACCGCGATCGATCTCGCCATCCAGTTCGGCCCCAGGCTGCTGGTGGCGCTGCTGATCCTGGCGGCGGGCTATTACGTCGGCCGCTGGGTGGGCAGGCTGGCCGACTCGATGCTGATGAAGCTCGGGCTCGACGCCACCCTGCGCCTGCTGCTGGTGCGCATGCTGCGCATCCTGGTGCTGGGCCTGTTCCTCATCATGGCGCTGCAGAACCTGGGGGTGCAGCTGCTGCCGCTGATCGCCGGACTGGGCGTCGCCGGCGCCGGCGTCGCGCTGGCGATGCAGGGAGTGCTGGGTAATCTGGCGGCAGGGCTGACCATCATTTTCACCCGGCCGTTCAAGGTGGGCGAATACATCGCCATCGTCGACGTTGAAGGCACGGTGGAGGAAATCAAACTGTTCAACACGGTGCTGAGCCATCCCGACCGCTCGCGCATCGTCATTCCCAACCGCAAGATCGCCGGCGAGATCCTGCACAACTTCGGCAGCCTGCGCCAGCTCGACGTGGTGGTCGGCGTGGCCTACGATACCGACATCAAGCAGGCGCTGGCGGCCATCCGCGAACTGCTGGCGGCGCATCCAAAAATCCTGCGGGAACCGGAACCGGTGATCCACGTGCTGACGCTGGCGGACTCCAGGGTGCAGATCGCGATCCGCCCGTGGACCCCGGTGGCCGACTTCCACGCCACATCGGGCGACATCACCCAGGCGGTGCTGGAAACCTTCCGCGAGCGCGGCATCCACATCCCCTTGCCGCAACGCGAAGTGCGTATGCTGGGGGCGGCATGAAGCGCGCCACGCCCGCCGTTGCCGGCACGCCGAAAGCCGCCTACACCGACCCGCTGGCGGAGGTGCTGCGCCCCGGCCAGTCGACCGAACTGCTGAAGGAGCTGCACATCCTGACGCGCGACGGCAAGCTCAACCAGGACAGCCGCCGCAAGCTGAAGCAGGTGTATCACCTGTGCAATTTCATCGAACCGCTGCTGGACGACGTGCTGGCCCGGCAGGACACGCTGACGCTGGCCGACCACGGCGCCGGCAAGTCGTATCTGGGTTTCATCCTCTACGACCTGTATCTGAAGGAGCGCCCCGGCAGCCACATCTTCGGCATCGAAACGCGCGCTGAACTGGTGAAGAAGTCGCGCGAACTGGCGGCGCGGCTCGACTTTCCGCGCATGTCCTTCCTCGGCGCGACGGTAGCGGAATCGATCACCACCGACGCCCTGCCGCCGCGCATCGACATCGTCACCGCGCTGCATGCCTGCAACACCGCAACCGACGACGCCATCCGCTTCGCGCTCGCCAAGCAAGCCCGCCATATCGTGCTGGTGCCGTGCTGCCAGGCCGAGGTCGCCGCCGTGCTGCGCAAGCGCAAGAACGAATCGTTCGGCAAAACCCCGCTGTCGGAAATCTGGCGCCACCCCATCCACACGCGCGAATTCGGCAGCCAGCTCACCAACGTGCTGCGCTGCCTGCAGCTGGAATCGCACGGCTACCAGGTCACCGTCACCGAACTGGTCGGCTGGGAGCACTCGCTGAAAAACGAACTCATCATCGCCACCCATACCGGCACGGCGCGCAAGAACGCGCGCGAGCGCCTGCAGCGGATTCTGCAGGAACTCAATCTGCAGGAGCTCGAAGCGCGCTTTCTCGACCCGCAGCCCGCCTGAAAACAGCCTATGCTGGGAGGAAGCGGGTGTTTGAATGAGATGGCCGAATGCGCGTTTCAGTCCCGAATTTCCCCTTCGCTGAGCTGCTTTTGCTGGGCATGCTGGCAGCTTGCGCCACGCCGCAATACCAGACGACGGTACGCCTGGTTCCGCCGGATGATGCGCAGGGCCAGGCCTGCGTGGAGGGCTGCGAAGCCCAAAAGGCGGCCTGCCAGACCGATTGCCAGGCCCGCTACCAGGCTTGCGCGAAAGCCCTCGAACCGCAGGTGGAAGCGCGCTATGCCGAAGCGCTGAAGGCGTACGAACTCGATCTGCGGCAGTATGCCGCGGCCCTGCGCCAATACGAGATGCAGCTGCGTTTCGAATGGTTTTACAGCCGCCCGTACCGCCACCCGTACTGGTGGGACCCCTGGCCTGGACCGTATTTTCCGCCGCCGTATCCCGAGCCGCTGATGCCGACCCGCGCCGGCGTGCTGGCGCAGCTGGAGAAATCGAATTGCCAGGCCGACTGCGGCTGCCTGCCGGTTTACGACGCCTGTTTCGTCCGCTGCGGCGGGCAGCGGCTGACGGAAACCGTCTGCATCAAGAACTGCCCGCCCGAAAAATGAAACACCCGCGCAGGGGCAGGTCGCGCCTGCATGGCCGCCAAGCCGGTTGCGGCCGCGTTCAGGCAGGCGATTGCAGGGCGGCCAGCGTTACCGGCACGCTCTGCGTATCGGTGTTGATCCAGATTTCGCCGTCCTGCACCATGCATTGCAGGCGCATGCCGCGCTCCGCCAGGGCAGCCAGCGCCTGGCTGGTTTCGGCAGGCAGCTGCAGCACGCTCAGGTTGGAAAACCGCGTCAGCTTGCCGGCGATCTGCTTCCACCACACCTCGCAGCCACTGCCGTAGCACAGCACGACGACCTGCTCGGCGCGGCTGCATGCGCGACGGATGCGCGTTTCGTCGGGCTGCCCGAGGTCGATCCACAGGAGGATCTCGCCGCTCAGGCTCTTGACCCATACTTCCGGCTCGTCGACGTCGAACAGCCCCTTGGTGAAGGCGATGCCGTCCTGTGCGTAAAGGGCATAGGCCAGCACCCGCGCCATCATGCGCTCGTCGGTTTCGGAAGGATGGCGCGCGATGGTCAGCGCGTGGTCGGCGTAGACATGCCGATCCATGTCGGCAATCTGCAGGTCGGCTTTGTAGATGGTGGCTTTGAGCGCCATGGGCAATCACTCGGAAAGGGCGATGGATTGTAGCGTGCGCCCATAAAAAAACCCCGGCGAACCGGGGTTTTTCACATCAGGCCGTAAGGATTACGACACGACCTGGATGTTGGAGGCTTGCTTGCCCTTGGGACCGGTCGTCACTTCGAAGCTGACGCGCTGGTTTTCCTGCAGGGACTTGAAGCCGCTGGAGTTGATTGCGGAGAAATGTGCAAAGAGGTCTTCGCCGCCGTTATCCGGGGTGATGAAGCCAAAACCTTTTGCATCGTTGAACCACTTAACAGTACCCGTTTCCATCTTGTTTCCTATCTATCTAAAAAAATTGAGCGACATGCTCTATCGATCGAATTTCAAGGAAAACGCTTACCAGAGGTACCGCAATTTAAAGCTTGAATCCAACAGACCGTGCATTAATAACATAGATAAACGGGATGTCCAAGAAATATCGTCATTCCCCGCCAAGCGGGCGCAGCATCAGGGTATCGCCGCGCTGGGTGAATTCCAGATGCTTCAGCACGCTCATCCCCAGCAATATCTGATCGCCCGCCATCCCGGGGTTGAGGCTGGCGGCGATGCCGCGCAGCGCGAACGGCCCGAACGCCAGTGCGTCCACCCGGGTGGCGCGGGTGGCGACCGTGCCATTGGCGGTGATCGACCGCTGCGGCGCGCCCGCTTCCAGGCCCAGCTCGCCCGCCAGATGCGCCGGGATCGACACCAGGGTGGCGCCGGTGTCGAGCAGGAAGGTGACCGGCCGGCCGTTGATCGTGCCGGGGAAAACATAGTGTCCGTTGCCGCTGCGCTTCAGCACCAGTTCGGTCCCCGGCGCGACCTGCAGCTGGCGATTGGGATTGTTGCGCGCCTGCAGGCCGTTTTCGAAGTAAAGATAGAACAGCCCCAGCACCAGCAGGCTGGCGACCAGCGCCATGCCGCGTCCGAGCGGACGATGCGGGTTGTGGGAAGGATCGGGTTCTTTCGGATTCACGACGTGGTGACAGTCTGGCTCGTTCATCGTTCCCCGCACGATAACGTGCCGGGCAATCAAGCCGCATTCATATCACACACGCAAGGCAACGGCCTCATGCCGCCCGCGCGGGCGGAACCGGCGCAGGCCGGGCTCAGGCGACGTGCTGCATGCGCGGCTGGCTGAAGTGGCAGTGCGGCGCATCGCCGAAAATGTCGCGCAGATAGCGGGTTTCGATGTGCAACAGGCGCTTGTGGTCGCCGCCTTCCAGATAGACGTCCGGCTGCGCCATCAAATCGTCGTCCCAAACCATTTCCACTCCCCAGGCATTCGGCAGGCCCGGCACCACGCCGGGTTCGCATTCGCTGAACAGCCGGCTCACGCTGGCCTCATCGGCCAGGCTGAACTCCATGCCGTGATCCAGCCCCAGTTTTCCCAGGTGAATTTCCTGATCGGCGGGGATCATCGCCACCATCTGGCAACCCTGGCCGTCGAGCAGCACGCCCTTGGCCAGCCGATTGGAAGGCACCCCCGCCGCACGCGCCGTTTCGGCGCTGGTCTGGGTGTGCGGATGCGCCACGATGTCGAACGGGATCATATGCTGGTCGAGGAAACGTTCCATGCGATGCAGTGCGTTCATGATCGACTCCTTGCAAAAGCAATTGGATGACTTTCACTATAGTCCACCCCTTCCCGCCAGCAGGGCCCGAACGGATCGCTAACGCCGACCGGGGCGGTCGCCGGCACGAAAATGCCGGCGCGGCATCTTGGGGTGCTCCAGCATCTGGCAGGCGCGGCGAAATGCCAGCAGGGCATCCTGCGCATGCCCCAGCACGCTGCCATGGGGAAAATGCCCCGCCGCGTCCGCTTCGCCCGCCGCCGTCCCCGTCAGCAGTTCGATCCCCTCGGTCACATGCTCCGCGGCATGGATATGGAAAAGCCCGCGCGCGACGGCGTCGACCACGCGCGGCTCCAGCATCAGGTGGCGCCGGTTGCGCGCAGGGATCAGCACCCCCTGGCTGCCGTCCAGGCCGGCGGCCTCGCACACGCGGAACCAGCCCTCGATCTTCTCGTTGATGCCGCCCACCGGCAGCACCTCGCCGTGCTGGTTGAGCGCGCCGGTGACCGCGATGCCCTGCCTGAGCGGCAGGCCCGACAGCGCCGACAGCAGCGCATAGAGCTCGGCGCACGAGGCGGAATCGCCTTCCACGCCGTGATACTGCTGCTCGAATACGATGGAGGCATTCATCGAAAGCGGCGCCAGATGGGCGAACAGCGCGGCCAGGTAGCCCTGCAGGATGAACACGCCCTTGTCGTGGATCGGCCCGGACAGCTCGACCTCGCGCTCGATGTTGAGCAGACCGTCCTCGCCCGCGTAGGTATGCGCGGACAGCCGCACCGGCAGGCCGAAGCGGTAGTCGCCCAGATCGATCTGGGTAAGGCCGTTGACCTGGCCCGCCCGGACGCCATGCAGCTCGATCAGCACGTCGCCTTCTGCAATCTCCTCGCGCAGGCGCTGCTCGGGGTAATCGTGGCGCGCGGCGTGCGCCGCCAGCGCCGCCTCGACGTCTGCCGCCGCCACCAGACACGCCCCCCCGCGGGCGCGGCAGATCGCGGCGCTTTCCATCACCAGCGCCTCGGTGCGGGCGAAGATCGCGCTCTCGCGCGCCTGGTCGCCGGCCTCGCGGTGCGATTCCTCGAGCAGGCGCGCCACCGCCGCCGCCGAAAAATGCGGCAGACCGGACAGGCGGCAGGCATGGGCAACGAAAATCGCCGAGGCGCGGCGGGTAGCGGCGCTGGCGACGAAGCTGTCGGCGAAATCGACCTTGGCGCGGAAATGGCGGGCGAATTCCGGCGCTACTTCCTGCAGTTCGTAGTACTGCTCGCGCGAGCCGACCAGCACCAGCTTGACCTCGGCGTCGACCGCCTCCGGCACCAGCGACACCGCCGCGATCGGCGAGAACGACACACCCGGCTCCTCGATCTGCAGCCGCCCGCTGCGCAGGAAGCGCCGCAGCTTCTCCCACACCAGCGGATCGGCCAGCACGTCGGCGAGGTGCAGCATCAGGAAGCCGCCGTGCGCCTGCAGCAGGCTGCCGGCGCGGATGCGCGTGAAGTCGGTTGCCAGCACGTCGTTCTCCGACTGGTACTCGATGCTGCCGAACAGCGTGCGGAACAGCGGGTTGTCCTCGACGATCACCGGCGCGCCGGAAAGACCGCCGTTGTCCACCACCAGGTTGACGCGGTAGCGCGCCAGCGCGGCTTGCAGGCCATCCAGCCGCTCCTCGTCGCCTTCGCCGCCGCTGAACAGCTCCAGCTTGTCGAACACGTCCTGCTCCAGCGCGTCGAGCCAGGCGTTGAGCTTGGCGGCGTCCTTGATCTGCTTCTTCAGGCCGGCGCGGATCGCCTGCAGTTCGCGCTCGACCAGCGGCTTCACCACCTGCCGTCGCAGCGCCGCCAGCGTCTCGTTCATCGCGCGTTCCAGCGGCTGGGTCTTCTCGATGTAGCGGGTGATCTCGGCGCGCAGTTCCTGCTCGGCCTGCTCCACCGCGGCGCGGCGCGCCTTCGGCAGCGCCAGCACCTCGTCCTCGGTGAGCGCCTGCCCCTTCTTGCCGGTCAGCGTGAACACCATGCGCCCGGCCTCGCGGTGCAGCGAAAAGCTGCGCGCCTCGGCAAACGCCGTCAGCTCGGCATAATGCCGCGCCACCTCGTCCTTCCAGGCCTGCTCGATGCGCTCGCTCTCGGCCTTGTAGTCCTGTCCCTCGAGCCGCTGCGGGATATCGCTTTGCAGCGTCTTCACCGCCTGCGCCAGCAGCTGCCGCAGCAGCCGCCCCTCGCCGGCCGGCAGGCGCAATGCCAGCGGCCGCTCCGGCGCGTCGAAGTTGTGCAGGTAGCAGAGATCGGGCGGCACCCGCTTGCTCGCCGCCACCTCGCGCATCGCCTGCTTGAGCAGCGAGGAGCGGCCGCTGCCGACTTCGCCGAGCACGAACAGGTTGTAGTTGGGCTGATCCATGCCGAGGCCGAAGCGTGCGGCCGCTTCGGCGCGCGCCTGGCCGATCCATGGCAGGGTCTCGTCCTGCAGTTCGGAGGTGTCGGCGAACCCCAGCGTGGCAGGATCGATGGTCAGGCGCAGGTCGGCGGGGGGCAGGATGGCGATGGGCATGGGAAGTGACACTGAACTCGGATGAACGGGTTCATTTAATTCTAAACGGCGCGGGCAGCAAGGTAAGCGCGGACAGCAGGGAGGCGAGCAGGCCGCCGGCCAGCGCCAGCAGCCAGTCGTCGAGGTGCAGCGGGCGCAGGTGCAGGAATGCGGCGAGGAACGGAATCTGCACGAACAGCAGCGACAGGGCCAAGGTCCCCCCGACCATGGCCCAGGCCGCCGGGGTGCGCAAGCGGCTGAGGTTGAGGGTGATGCCGGCGCTCGCCGCGGTCAGCGCCACCAGCGCCATCGCACGCGCGTGCTCGACGTCGAAGCCGGCGCCGAGGCTGCGCACGTAGCTCACCGACACGATCACCGTCACCGCCGCGCCGACCGCCGCGATCATCAGCCACTGCCGCAGGCTGAAGAAGCGCAGGCGCCGCGTGCGCACCACCGGGGCAAGCTGCGTGTCGCCCGGCATGTCCTGGAACACGAGCAGCGCCGTCGGGTGGATGATCAGTTCCAGCCAGACGATGTGCACCGGCAGGTACAGCAGCGGGTAACCCGCCAGCGGAATCAGCGCGGCGGTGAGGACGAGCGGAATGTGGATCATCAGGAGATACAGGAAGCTCAGCTGCAGATTGGCGAACAACTGCCGTCCCTCGGCGATCGCGCGCACGATGCTGCGGAAGTTGTCGTCCAGCAGCACGATGGCCGCGACGTCGCGCGCGCTGCGGGTGCCGCGCTCGCCCATGGCGATGCCGATATCCGCCGCCTGCAGGGCCGGCACGTCGTTCACGCCGTCGCCGGTGACGGCGACGATCTCGCCCTGGGCCTGCAGGGCGCGCACCAGCGAGAGCTTCTGCGCGGGAACGGCGCGCGCGATGACGTCGACTTCGTGCAGGAATGCCGTTTCGCCGCGCGCCAGGCGCGCCTCCATCGCCTCGCCTACGATGACGACGGGATCGGCCCCGCCCAAGCCCACTTCTCTGGCCACGGCGCGCGCGGTGGCCGGATGGTCGCCCGTCACCATGACGACCTGGATGCGCGCCGCCCGGCAGATCTCCAGCGCCGCCTTCACGCCGGCACGCACCGGGTCCTCGAAAGCCAGCAGGCCGGCGAACTGCAGGCCGTGGTCGGGTTCGCCGCCCGGCCAGGCGGCCGCATCGAGTTCGCGCCAGGCGCAGGCAATCACCTTGTGGCCGCTGCCCGCCAGCTGCTCGACCCGCGCCAGCCATGCAGCACGTGCGTCGTCCGCCAGCATGCACATGGCAAACAGCTGCTCCGGCGCGCCCTTGACGGCGGACAGCAGCGCGCCGTCAAGGCGCAGGATGCGGGTCTCGCGCTTGCGGTCCTCGGTGAACGGGAACGTGGCCACCGGCACGCCATCGGGGGGATGGCCGAGCGCGTCGAGAATCGCCAGATCCATCGGGTCACCGGTCTCGCGCCGCGACGCCACCGCGGCCAGGTGCAGCAGGCGATCCGGATCGACCCCCGGCGCCGGGTAGTGGTGGGTCAGCTGCAGGCGCCCTTCGGTGAGGGTGCCGGTCTTGTCCGAACAAATGCACGACACCCGGCCGATGTTTTCCACCACCACCGCGCGCCGCACCAGTGCCTGCCGCTTGGCCAGGCGATACACGCCGACGCCGAGGAAGAAGGTCAGCACCACGGGGAACTCCTCCGGCAGCGCCGCCACCGCCAGCGTGACTGCGGAAAGCAATGCATCGAGCAGGCCATGGCCCTGCTGCAGGCGCACCCACGCCAGCATCAGGCAGATCAGCGCCGCGCTCGCCAGCAGCACCGCGACCAGGTTGCCCACCGCGCCCTGCAGCGGGGTACGCGTGGCCGCCCCGCGCGTGGCCGAGCGCACGATCTCGCCGTATAGCGTCTCACCACCGGTATGCACGACGCGCAGCCTGGCCTCGCCGGTGAGCAGGCGGGTGCCGGCAAAGCCCCAGTGCTGGCTGTCGACTTTCGCTTCGTCGTCGAGGCGGGGCAGCTCGGCCAGGGGAAGCTTGCGCACCGGATAGGCTTCGCCGGTCAGCGCTGACTCGTCCGCCTGCAGCGCATCGCCGCGCACCACCAGGCCGTCGGCCGGGAAGGCCTCGCCCACGCCGACCACGACCAGATCGCCCGGCACCAGTTCGGTGGCCGCGACGCTGCTCTCCGCGCCATTGCGCAGCACCGTCGCCACGCTGGCGAGGCGGCTGCTGAGCCCGGCGGTCGACGCGTGGGTGCGGCGATGCAGGAAGGCATCCATCCCCAGAAAAGGCAGCAGCGCGACCAGCATGATGATCGCCTCAGTCCACTCGCCGACGAAAGCGAATAGCGAACTGGTGCCGAGCAGGAACCACACCATCGGGTCGCCCAGGGTGGCGCGCACCAGCAGCCACCAGCCGCCGCGCTCGGTCTCCAGGATCAGGTTCGGTCCGAAACGCTGCATCCGCGCTGTCGCTTCTTCAGCCGTCAGGCCCCAGTCGGCCTCCGGCAGTCCCTGCAGTCGATCAAGCGGCACGGTTCTCAGCATGGCGGGCGCAAACAGGGGCTGGAAAGTTCTGATCTACGCAACTATAGCCGCAGCGCTATTCGGCAGGAGGCGCCACCAACTTGGCCCACTGGGCCAGGCTGTGCCGGTATTGCACGCGCAGTTGCGCCGCATTTTCCTGCAGCATGCTCTCGGGCAGGGCCAGCGCCTGCCTCAGCGCGGGTTCGATCTGCTCGATCGTCACGCTGCGCGGCACCGCGTCCGGCTCCCAGGTTTCGGCAAAGGCAGTCAGCTTGTCTGGACGCCGGCCCTGCTGCGGCGGGAACAGGCTGACCCGCGGCAGGCCGTAGGCTAGTGCGACGATCCGCCCATGCAGGCTGCTGCTGACCACGCCGCGGCTGGCGGCGATCAGGGCGCAGATGTCCCACAGGTACAGCGAGGGGAAGCGCCGCGCCGTGCCGGGGGGCAGCCGGCGCAGCAGCTTCTCATGCAGTTCCGGATCATCGTGCCAGGGTGCGCTGCCGGCACGGAACAGCACCAGCCCCAGCCCCGCCTCGGTGGACGCGCGCAACAGCCCCTGCGCCAGGGCGTCGAGACTGGCGTCGTCGCCGAAATCCGCGCTGAACTGGCACGCCAGGTAACCCCGGGGCCAGGCCTCGCGCAACGCTTTCACCGCGCCCTGCTGCTGGTGCCTGCGGATCACCGCGCCGAAACAGTCCGCCACCATCACGGCCGGGTCGGGACACAGCGGAACGTCGATTCCCTCCCGCCGCAGCGCGTCCCGCGTGACGTGATCGCGCACGCTGGCCCAATCCGCCTGTCCGATCGCCGTCCGTGCTTCGGCGCGCTGGGCGTCGGATAGAAGCGCCCATTCCACCCCGCCGACCGCGTTGAAGATCAGCCGCCCCGCCGGCGCCACGGCGTCGCGCCCTGCCACGTAGGGGAGGCTGCGCGCAGTGCCGAGTTGCCGGGCGGCCCACGCCGCGGCGGCAACCGGATCGTCGTCATAACGCGCAATGGCCGCGGCGGCCGTAGCAGGGTCGAGCAGCATGGCCGCGGCCTGGTAGGCGCTGCAACTCAGTAGTTCGCCGCCGGCATGGATCAGGTGGGCAGGCCGTGCCTTTCCCGCCGCGGCAAGCGCCCGCACCCGGTGCCCGCCGAAGGTCCGCAGATCGCGCGCGGCCAGGCCAGCAAACTCGAACGACGAGCCCGGCAGCAGGGCTGTCATCAGGTGGGGGAACAGCAGGTCGCCGAAGTTATGGCGGTCGAAGGCGCCGAACAGCAGCAGCGGGGTTTCGCCAAGCGATTTCATTTCTGCATGGTCGGATCAGTTCATTCAGACCTGGCCCCTGATTCGCGCGCTGCGCCATTTCCCACTACATTCTAGGAAACCCGGAACCTGAAATCGCTTGATGAAACCATCCCGGCCATCTTTCTTCGTCCTCATCGCGCTCATCGGCGGGCTGGCCATTTTCAGCTCCACGCTGTCGAAAACCCCGGTGCTGCCGCTGTTCGCCCAGTCGCTCAACGCCACCCCCGCCGAGATCGGCTGGATCGTAATGGCGTCGACGCTTCCCGGCGTGCTCATCAGCTATCCCGCCGGCGCGCTGTCCGACCACCTCGGCAAGCGCCGCGTGCTGCTCGCCTCGCTGGTCGTGTTCGCCACCGCGCCTTTCCTCTATCTGGTGATCGAAACCGCGTGGCAACTGATGGCAGTGCGCTTCTACCACGGCTTCGCCACCGCGATCTTCGGCACCGTCGCCTCCGCGGCGATTGCAGAAAGGTACAGCGCCGACCGCGCCGCGCGGCTGTCGACCTATTCCTCGGTCACCATCGTCGGCCGCTCGATCGCGCCCTTCCTCGGCGGCACGCTGATTTCGCTGGCGAGCTTCGGCGCGGTGTACGTCGCCTGCGCCATCGCCGGCGTACTGGCGCTGGGCGCGGGGCTGCTGCTGCACCCGCAAGGGGTGCGCCGCCAGACGCTCGCCCCTGACGGGGCGGTCTTGGCGCAGCGCGACCACGAGCCGACGCCGAAGGGCAAACTCGAACTGCCGCATTTCTGGGCGAGCCTCGCCACCGTGCTGCGCGACCGCGGCATCATGCTGGTGAGCACGGTCGAGGCCGCGCAATATCTCGTCTTCGGCGCGATCGAGGCCTTCCTCGCGCTGTACGCGTCCTCGCTCGGCATTCCCGCCTGGCAGATCGGCGTCATCCTCGGCGTGCAGCTCGTCAGCATCGTGTTCGCCAAGCCGCTCATGGGCCGCGTGTCCGACCGCGTCGGCCGCCGCCGGGTGATCCTGCCGGGCCTCTTGATCGGCGCGACGAGCGTGGTGCTGCTGCCGGTGTTCCCCAACGTCGTCGGGCTTTCCGTGCTGAGCCTCGCGTTCGGTCTCGGCTTCGCCACCGTCACCTCGTCCACCGCCGCCCTCGTCGCCGACCTCACCAAGGATGGCCGCTACGGCGCGTCGATGGGCGTGCTGCGCACCGTGATGGACGTCGGCCAGTCGATCGGTCCGGTACTCACCGGCTTCATGGTCGGTGTCGCCGGCTACGCCAGCGCCTTCGCGCTGCTGGCGGCGATCCTGGCCGCCGCGGCCCTGATGCTGGGGCTGTTGTTAAGGGGTGTGGATAAGGGCGCGCCGGAGAGGCTATAGTGACCGGGCCTGTTGCTCCCAAGGAGATCGTCATGCGCATCCGTACTCTGCTCGCCACGCTCGCATTCGTCGCCACCGGCTTCGCCTTGCAGGCCGTCGCCGATTCCATCCCCGCGCCCGCCGTCCAAGCGGAAGCCCTATCGCCCGAAGCCTGCCTCGCCCGCGCCAAGGGTGACCGCGTCGCCCAGCTCAGCTGCTGCAAGGCCCACAAGGGCGTCTGCGGCTGCCGCGCCGGCAAGATCGTGTGCTGCGACAACACCACCAGCACCGAGCCGGGGTGCACATGTCATAGGGATGAGGGTGTTACTGAGTAAACAGTTGAGCCAACACTAAGAACGCGCTCGACCTTACGCTAACCAAGATGTTGATTCACGGGCCTTGCGCCTATTGCGGAACCCATCACATCAAACGAACGAAGGGGCACATTTTGCCGCGTTCGATGTATCCCGACACGCTCCCGACCGCGAAGCGCCTTACTGTCCCTGAGTGCCTGGAGTGCAAGAAACTCTGGGAGGATGCTGAACCCCACTTTAGAAACATCATTCTCTCAATCTGGGACCCCGTCGCCCTGCCCTCGGATAGCAGGACTGCAAGTATGTTTCGCAGTTTCAAGCAACCTGATGGAAGAAGGCGTGCAAACGACCTCCTTGCGAGAATCAAATCGGGAGAGCAAGAAGCAATCCACCCTGCCAAAGATTCTTTGTTCAATTTGGTATTGCGACGCATTGTGCGAGGACTGTGCCACAAGCACCAAATCGAAACCGCTGTTGAAGACCATCGAGTCCATTGCGATGTTATGCGCTGGGAAATTCCCCAGGAGTTTGAAGCTATGCTCACCTGGAATTCAATTAGCGATAACTTTTTTCGCTATGCGTATGCGGTCATCAACGATCATCAGATCAACTCGTTCTGGCTTCTTCATTTTTCAAAACACATCATGTTTTTCGGTGTGGTTGATGATGAAGTCCAGTGTTGAGTGCTTACGCAACGATTACTTACTCCCCGCCACCCAAACCCCGTCCCACCCCGCTTCCGGTGGCGCCTGCCGGAACGCCGCGATGCGCTCCAGCATGACCTGGCTCGGCTTGTCGCCCGGTGCGTTGACGAGGCAGTCATGGAACGCGGCTTCGGCCGCCTCCCAATCCTGCGCGCGGTAGCGCGCGAGGCCGGATTCGTAGGCCTGCACGGCCTTGCGGGTGGTGTCGCTGACCTCGTCGGCGAGCCCGATCAGTTCAAACACCTTCACCGGCTCCAGCTTGCCGACGACGCGCAGGCTGTCGATCTCGCGAAAGACGAAGCTGTCGCCCGCCAGGCTGCGCGTGCCTTCGCTCACCAGAATCCGCGTGCCGTAGAACTTGTTGGCCTGCTCCAGCCTTGATGCGAGGTTCACGGTGTCGCCGATGACGGTGTAGCCGCGCGAGGTTTCGGAGCCGATGTTGCCGACGGTGACTTCGCCGCTGGCGACGCCCATGCGCACGTTGACTTCGGGCAGGCCCTGCTTCATGCCGAACAGGTCGGGCAGCGCGGCACGGAATGCCTCCATCTTGCGCATCTGTTCCAGTGCGGCGAGGCAGCCGAGACGCGCGTGGTCGGCGGGGTCGGTGAAGGGCGGGCCCCAGAAGGCCATGACGGAGTCGCCGATGTACTTGTCGACGATGCCCTGCCGGGCGCGGATGACGTCGGCCATCATGGCGAAGTAGCGGTTGAGGAAGCGCACCGCGGCGTCCGGGGTGAGGCCTTCGCACATGCGGGTGAAGCTCTCGAGGTCGGAGAAGAACACCGTCATCACCTGGCGCTCGCCGCGTTCGGCCGGAATGCGGTTCTCCAGCAGGTTCCTGACGATGCGGGGATCGACGTACTGGCCGAAGGTTTCGCGGATGCGCTCCTTCTCGCGCAGGCCGACCACCATGTGGTTGAACGAGGTGGCGAGCGTGGCGAGTTCGTCGTGGGTGCGCACCTGGATTTCCACTTCGAGGTCGCCCGCCTCGACCGCGCGCGTACCGCCCAAGAGACGCTTGACCGGATCGACCAGCGAGCGGGTGACGAAAGCGGCGAAGATGAGGCCGAGCGCGGTGGCGATGGCGGTGACGATCCAGTTGAGGGTGGTGGCGCGCGCTTCCTCGGCCTTGGCTGCGGCGGCGGTGTCCTGGGTGAGTTTGTTGAGGAGGTCGATCGTCTTGCCGATCTCGACGTCGACGCGGTCCTTCTCGCGCAGCAGGGCCTCGCGCACCAGCTTCTCGGAACGCGGATTGCCCTCCTCGGCCTCGATCTGGAACAGGCGGAAGCTGCGGTGGAACTGCTGGCGCGCGGTCTGGATCGCCGGCAGCTGCTTGCCCAGCACGGCCAGCGTCACGCGGTCGAGCTGGATAACCTGCTGCGCCTCAGCCTCGCCCAGCATGCGCAGCGAGGAATCGACGATCTGGTCGGCGTTGATGCCGCGCATGTCGAAGCCGGTCGACTCGTTGGCGATGAACTCGGGGTCGGGCCTGGCGGCGTCCATCCCTGCCATCACCCGTTCCATGTGCACCATCTGCTGGCGGATCAGGATTTCCACGCTGGCCACCTGCTGCTGCAGCGGCAGGTACCAGTCGGACAGCGCACGCACCTGGTTGTTGAGCTGGCGGAAGTTGAGCACCGACAACCAGGTAACGACGACCATCAGCACCAGCAGGGCGAGCGTGATGCTGAAGATTTTCAGGCTGATCGGCAGTCGCATGGCGTCACCTCACGGGAATTCATTCACCCTAGCGCACGCCGCGAATTCGTCCAAGCCTACAGCAAAGGCTTCAGCGGCAAGAGCTGCCACAGCCGCACATGCCCGCGCCTGGTCAGCGGCACGTACTGGTCGGGTTCGTCGCGGGCGCTCCAGCTGTTCTCCGGCTGCATGTCGGCTTCGATGATCGCCTGCAGGCGCTGCGCGAGGCCGGGGTGATGGATGACCGCGGCGACCTCTGTGTTGAGATTCTCCGAGCGCGGGTCGAAGTTGAAGGTGCCGACGCAGGCGATCTTGCCGTCGATGACCATGCTCTTGGCGTGCAGCGCGAACACCGGCGGCTCGGTGGGTGGATTGGCGCGCGACAGCAGTTGCGCGCGGTTGGCGGGGTCGGGTTTGTATTCGCGGATGTCGAGGCCCATCTTCAGCAAAGATTTGCGCTGGCTGCGATAGCCGGAGAAGGCCTGCAGGTTGTCGGTCGAGGCGAGCGAGTTGGTGAGGATGCGCACCTTGACGCCGCGCGCGACGGCCGCCTTGAACAGGGCCTTGGCTTCGTCCGACATCACCAGATAGGGCGACTGGATGACGATGGATTCACGCGCCCCGGTGACCAGCTTCGCCAGCGCGGCCGAACTCCGGCCGCCGCCGTCGAGCAGCCAGCGGCGGTCGTTCTTGCCCGGTACATCGTGGATGAAGTCGACGCGGCCCCAGGCCATCTCGCGCGCCAGGCGCGCGAACGAGTCCGGCGTCGCCGCGATGGCGTCGCGCACCTGCGGCGCGAAGTTCTCCGGCTGCGCGGCGTAGGCATGTAGCTCGCGATAGACCTGCTGCACCTCGGCGGCGCCGACCTTGACGTGCTTCTGCATCAGCCCCCAGCCATCGTAGAGGGCCTCTACCGGCACGGACAGTTTGCTCGCCCAGAACGCATCGAAGTTCGCGCGCATCGTTGTCACCGCTTCGCCGAGCAGCAGCACGTCGCGGTCGCGGAAGGTGTAGGCCTGGTCGTAGTCGAAGTATTCGTCGGCCATGTTGCGGCCGCCGGTGATCGCGACCTTGCCGTCGACGATGAAGGTCTTGTCGTGCATGCGTTGGTTGACGCCGCGAAAGTCGGTGACGACGTTGAGCACGCGCTTGTGTAGCGGCGTGCCGACCTGGTGCTTGGGGTTGTAGATGCGGATCTCGACGTTGGGATGTTTGGCGAGCGCGAGCAACGTCTTGTCGGGCGCGTCGATCAGCAGGTCGTCGACGATGACGCGCACCTGGACCCCACGCTCGGCCGCGCGCAGCAGCGCCTCGCTGGCGAGGATGCCGATGTTGTCGCTGCTCCAGATGAAGTACTGCACCTCGATCGAGCGCTCGGCGTGGTCGGCGAGCCAGGCACGCGCCAGCAGCGCTTCCTCGCCGGTATCGAGCAGATAGGCGCCGGTCTGCCTGGGATGGGCGGCGAGCTCGGTGTCGACGACGGCGAGCGAGGCGGCGGCAGCGGGGCCAAGAGCGGCCCACATCAGCAGCGCGAGGAAGAAGCGCCGCATCATGCCGGAAAAACGATCAGCCGGCCTGGCCCGGCACCACCGGGGTGCCGCTCGCGACGTCGCCGCACTGCGCGCGGTGGCGCAGCGCGTGGTCCATCAGCACGATCGCCATCAGCGCCTCGGCGATGGGGGTGGCGCGGATGCCGACGCAGGGATCGTGGCGGCCGTGGGTGACGACCTCGATCGGCTGGCCGTTGAGGTCGATCGAACGGCCGGGCAGGCGCATCGACGAGGTGGGCTTGATCGCGACGTGAGCGACGATAGCCTGGCCCGACGAGATGCCGCCGAGCACGCCGCCGGCATGGTTGCTCAAAAAGCCTTCCGGCGCGATCTCGTCGCGGTGCTCGGTGCCCTTCTGCCGCGCCGCCAGCATGCCGTCACCGATTTCCACGCCCTTGACGGCGTTCAGCCCCATCAGCGCATGGGCGAGGTCGGCGTCGAGCTTGTCGTACAGCGGCTCGCCCCAGCCGGGCGGCACGTTCTCCGCCACCACGCTGATCCTGGCGCCGACCGAATCGCCCGACTTCCTGAGCGCGTCCATGTAGGCTTCAAGTTCGGGCACGATGGCCGCATTGGGCGAGAAGAAGGCGTTGTTGCCGATTTCGTCCCACGACTCGAAGGGAATGTCGATCGGCCCCAGTGCGCTCATGTAGCCGCGGATCACGATGCCGTATTTTTCGGCCAGCCACTTCTTGGCGATGGCGCCGGCGCCGACGATGGGCGCGGTAAGTCGTGCGGAGGAACGGCCGCCGCCGCGCGGGTCGCGGAAGCCGTATTTCTGCGTATAGGTGTAGTCGGCGTGGCCGGGGCGGAAGGTGTCGGCGATGTTGCCGTAGTCCTTGCTGCGCTGGTCCTCGTTGCGGATCAGGAGCGCGATCGGCGTGCCTGTCGTCTTGCCTTCATACAGGCCGGAGAGAATCTCGACGCTGTCGGATTCGCGGCGCTGGGTGACGTGGCGCGAGGTGCCGGGTTTGCGGCGG
>NZ_MKUG01000189.1 GCF_001897685.1 Thiobacillus sp. 65-1402 | reverse complement strand
ACCGTCCAGCAGGCGCCGCATGTTGCGAAAATGCGAGCCCTCCCAGTACACGCGTCCGCATTGGTCGCAGGTCGAGAAGCGTTCGTAATGCTCGCGCACCCTGGGCGGCAGGCGGTCGAGCACGCTCGCCTTGTCGACCGCACGCAGCGGTGCGTTGCAGTGCAGGCACAGCGTGAACGGCCGCACGCTGCGCGCCAGGTCGAGCCGCTCGACGAGCTCGCGCAGCTGCGCTTCCGATTTCAGCGCATGCACGTAGCAGCCGTGCGTCACTGCGCGGCGCTTCAGCAATTCGCGGTCGCGCGTCAGCACGATGCGGCCGTCGTGCTCGCAGATGTCCACGATGTCGTCGTCGTCGAAGTGATTGTCATACAGGGTGTCGAAGCCCAGCATGCGCAACATGCGGGCCAGTCCGCCGAGATGCGCGTCGGCGACGAAGCGTGTCTCGCGCAGGGGATGTTCGCGTACCCGCAGCAGCGGCGCCACCTCCAGCGCCGCGAAGCGCGGATACACCGCCACCCGGTCGCCGTCTTCTATCAGGCGGCCGAATCCCGCCGCTTCGCCGTTGACCAGGATCAGCTCCACCTCGGTGTGCGGCACCCCCAGCGCCTCGATCATGTGCTTGGTGGTCGCCGCCCGCGCGCACGCAACGGCGAACTCCCGCTTGCGCCGGGGCGGCGCGAGGAAGTCGTTCAGCGCTTCATGAAAGCGGAAGGTCGCGGTAACCATGCAGGGGGCGGCGTGAGGCCTTGGGAATCGGGACCATGATGCATCGCCCCGTCATCACGCACAACCCGCCCGGCTGCGTCTTTCCCCGGGCCGCCTATTCCCCGGCCTGCCGGGCCCAGAGCATTGCGTCGACATGGAGGCTGTTGACCCGCCAGATATCCAGTCCGGCGGCTTGCGCGAGCGCGGCAATATTGGCGTCGTCGGATTGCTCGCAGGCGATGGCCAGGGTCAGATAGGGTGCGTATTTCCCCTGCTGATGGAGCAGTGCCTCGTTAACCGGAGCGGGCAGGTTGACCTGCTTGAGCACCGCCTCCATGGGGGTGGACAGCACGACATCCAGCAGGGAGAACATGCCCGCCACAAAGACTTCATCCAGTTCGTCCGCCGTCAGCGTATCGCGCGCCGCCAGTTCCGCAAGCCGCGCACGGATCAGGGCGTTCTCCATGACCGCCCAATCGAGCCCCGGTGTTTTTCCGCTGGTGAACAGCAGAATGGTGAGCCAGCGATACAACTTCTGCCGGCCCAGCACCATCAGCGCCTGCTCCGGCGTGACGATCTTTTGCGCCTGCCCCATTCCCGGGGAATTGATGTAGCGCAGCAGCTTGTAGGCCAAGGCGAGATTCTGCCTGATCAGGGCGGCCAGTTCGGCCACCTCCGCGTCGCTTCGCAGCCGGTTCAACAACTCCAGGATCTTGATGCGCCCCGCATCCATCCCCGGGGCGTCCAGCTTTTCCCGGCTGGTGATGAAGGGGCCTTGATAGAACGCGAATGGCAACCGGGCGCAGACGCGGTATTCCTCCAGGGTCTGGATATTGGTCGCCACGAATTTCATTGCCGGCGCCCGCCTGAGGGCAGTCTCCATCCGATCTCTGATGAAAGGAATGTCGCTGTTGCCGACGTCGATAAACAGGAAGTCCACCCGCCCCAAAAAAGGTAGGCTGTCCGGGGTGTCCGTGTCTGCGGCGCGCAGGCCAATGCGATACCCCAGCGCCTTGAGGCGGCCCAGGCAGGACTCGAGGCCCGCGGCGAGGCGTGGGCTTGCGCCGATCACGTAGACGGTGCCCTGCGGCGCCATCTCTTCGACAAACGGCATTTCCAGGGAGCTTGCCGACACCTCGACAAAAGCCAGCCGGTGCTCCAGCAAGCGCTGAACCCCCATGACGCTCAGATTGCGCAACAGCACCTTGTCGTACAGGCGCTGGATGCCGGTGCTGGAGGCCAGCACCCGCGGATTGGCCTGGTACACCAGGCTGAAGGCGTACCCCGCCACCCGCCGATCGTTTCCCAGCACGGCCTCGCGCCGCACGATCGAATGGCTGGCCGGTGCCAGCGGAGTGCTCGAATGGGTCACCACCTCGACCGGCGCTGCGTGCGCCTCGCTCACCAAAGGCGCAACGGCATCCAGCTTGCGGAAGGCCGCCTTCTGGGCTTGCGACGCGAACAGGCCGCCGCGCTCGATTTCCTTGCGCTGCTTGGCCTTGCGTCTAAACACTCCGATAAAACGATCCAGCATCAAGCTGCACCCGTCAGGCATTCATTCGTTATTCCTGAAGCCCGGGGCTTCATGGAAACAGGGGCAGCCCCACCGGGCTGCCGTGCCACGCGTCAAATCAAATCCTGCTGGCGGTCTGCCGCATCACATCCGCCGCGAACCGCATCGCCACCTTCACCGGCGCCGGCAGCGGCGCGCCGCCGTGGTCGACGGCGGTCTGCGCGTGCCGGGCTTCGTCGAGCTTCATCTGCTCGACCACCGCGCGGCTTTTGGTGTCGGCTTCGGGCAGCTTCTGCAGGTGGCCGGCGAGGTGGGCCTCGACCTGGCGCTCGGTCTCGGCGAGGAAGCCGAGGTTCCATTTGTCGCCCAGCAGGCCGGCGACCACACCGATGCCGAACGCGCCGCCGAACCACAAGGGGTTCAACAGGCTTTTGCGGCCGCCGAGTTCGTCGATGCGGGTCTCGCACCAGGCGAGGTGGTCGGTTTCCTCGCGCGCGGCCTGTTCGAGCTCGGCGCGCACCTGCCGGTTTTTCGCGGTGAGCGCCTGGCCGGCGTAGAGCGCCTGGGCGCAGACTTCGCCGACGTGGTTGACGCGCATCAGCGCGGCGGCCTGGGCTTTTTCCGCTTCGGAGAGCCCGGCCTCGGGGCCGGCGCCGGGATAGGGGCGGCCGGCATGCGGACTGGCGAAGACGGCACGCAAACCCAAATCGAAGGTGGTGATGAGCTGGTCGAGTCGGTTCATGGCTATTTCACGTAGTAATTGAAGTTCGAGTACGCGGCTTCGGCGACCTTGAACCACTGGAACTCGGTGTCGCGGAACTGCTTCCACGAGCGGTAGATGGCGGCGAAGTCGGGATTGATTTTCGCCTCTTGCTCGTACATCGCAAAGGTGGCGCGGCGGGCGGCCAGCATCACGTCCTTGGGGTAGGGGTGCAGCTTGACGCCCTGCCCGACCAGGCGCAGCAGCGCGGGCGGGTTCCTGGCGTCGTATTGCGCCAGCATCAACTGGTTGGCTTCGAAGGTGGCGGTTTCGAAGGCCTGGCGGTACTGCTCGGGCAGCGTTTTCCAGCTGTCCTGGTTGACGTAGAAGGAAAGCTGCGGTCCGCCTTCCCACCAGCCGGGGTAGTAGTAATGCCGGGCGATCTTGTGGAAGCCGAGCTTCTCGTCGTCGTACGGCCCCACCCACTCGGCGGCGTCGAGCGCGCCGCGTTCCAGCGCGGGGTAGATTTCGCCGCCGGGCAGGGTTTGCGGCACCGCGCCGAGCTTCGCCATGATCTGGCCGCCGAGGCCAGGGATGCGCATTTTCAGGCCGCGCAGATCGGCCAGCGACTTGATCTCCTTGCGGAACCAGCCGCCCATCTGGGTGCCGGTGTTGCCGCCGGGAAACTGCAGCACGTTGTACTTGGCGTAGAGCGCACGCAGCGCAGAAAGGCCGCCGCCGGCGTACATCCAGGCGTTCTGCTGGCGCGCCGTGAGGCCGAACGGCACCGCGCAATCGAAGGCCAGGGCAAGGTTCTTGCCGACGTAGTAGTAGCCCGCCGAATGCCCGCATTCGGCGGTGCCGTTGCCGACTGCGTCGAGCACCTGCAGGCCGGGGACGAGCTCGCCGCCGGCAAACACGCGGATCTGGAATTTGCCGCCGGTCAGGGCGGCCACCCGCTTGCTGAGCATTTCGGCCGCGCTGTAGAGGATGTCCAGGCTCTTGGGGAAGCTCGACGCCAGCCGCCAGCGGATCGCCGGCAGCGGGCCGGATTCGGCCGGGGCCGCCTGCGCGGCGGCCAGCGGCAGCATGGCGGCCGCGCCCGCGCCCGCCAGGAAATCTCGTCTTTGCATGGATTTGCTCCGGTTTTGGCCGATTATACGAGCCGCTGCAAAAACCGCCGCGTGTTAAAATGCGCCCCTTTCCTGCCTAGCCCGACTGCCATGTTCAACCGCCAAGACACCCTCGCCAAGACCGACCCCGACCTGTGGGCGGCGATCCTGAAAGAAGACCAGCGCCAGCAGGACCACATCGAGCTGATCGCGTCGGAAAACTACACCAGCCCGGCGGTGATGCAGGCACAGGGCTCGCAGCTCACCAACAAGTACGCCGAGGGCTATCCCGGCAAGCGCTACTACGGCGGCTGCGAATACGTCGACATCGCCGAGCAGCTGGCAATCGACCGCGTCAAGGCGCTGTTCGGCGCCGAAGCGGCCAACGTGCAGCCCAACTCCGGCTCGCAGGCCAACCAGGCGGTGTTCATGGCCTTCCTCAAGCCCGGCGACACCATCATGGGCATGAGCCTGGCCGAAGGCGGCCACCTCACCCACGGCATGGCGCTCAACATGAGCGGCAAGTGGTTCAACGCCGTCGCCTACGGCCTCAACGA
>NZ_MKUG01000188.1 GCF_001897685.1 Thiobacillus sp. 65-1402 | reverse complement strand
GTCATCTCACGGCCGCGCTCGCCGTGTTCTGGAGCTTCTTCGGCGTGCGCAAGCGGCGCGATTACGATGCCGATGCGCAAAACCTGAGCCCGGCGCAGATCGTCGTCGCAGGACTGGCCGGCGGAGTCGTGTTCGTGCTGACGGTGTTGCTGGCGGTCTATCTGATAGTGCAGTTCGTGAAATGAAGGGTCAACGGACAAGGGGGAGGGGAAGACATGAGCCTGGCACAAACCGATAAATATTATCTGCCGCAACCTTCGCTGTGGCCGATCGTCGGCTCGGTCGCACTGCTGCTGATGGCCGTGGGCGGCGTCATGACCATACGCGGGGTCGACAACGGCGGCTGGGTGCTGCTGGCCGGTGTGGCGATCCTGCTGTTCATGATGTTCGGCTGGTTTGGCGAAGTCATCCGCGACAGCGAGGCGGGGCGCTACAACAAGCAGGTCGACTCGTCGTACCGCTGGTCGATGAGCTGGTTCATCTTTTCCGAGGTGATGTTCTTCGCCGCCTTTTTTGGGGCATTGTTCTACACCCGCGTGCTGTCGGTACCCTGGCTCGGCGAGGGCGACACCATGCGGCAGTTGTGGCCGGCATTCCAGGCCGCCTGGCCTACCGCGGGGCCGGGGCTGGCGGCGGACGGGCTCAAGTTCACCCCGATGGGCGCCTGGGGGATTCCGGCCATCAATACCCTGTTGCTGCTGAGTTCCGGCGTGACCGTGACCTGGGCGCACTGGGGACTGAAAAAAAACAATCGCCGGCAACTGGTTTCAGGCCTGGTGATGACGGTGGCTCTGGGGGCGACTTTCCTGGGCTTGCAGGTCTACGAATACCACCATGCCTATACCGAATTGGGGCTGACCCTCGGCGCCGGCGTCTACGGCGCCACCTTCTTCATGCTGACCGGCTTCCATGGCTTTCACGTTCTGGTGGGAACGACGATGCTGCTTGTCATGCTGCTGCGTTCGATCGCCGGCCATTTCACGCCTGACCACCACTTCGCGTTCGAGGCGGTATCGTGGTACTGGCACTTTGTCGATGTGGTGTGGGTGCTGCTGTTCATCCTGGTTTACTGGATGATCTGAGTCATCCGCAAGGCAGGCGCGCAAACCGTCCAGGCCGTGCTTCTCGAATCGAATAAAAATCCTGGGGTGCGGCTTTTTATTGAGGCATCGGGTCAGCGCAGCCCGCTTTGCGGGATGACTCCGAAGTAATATCCGCCCATCAGCAAGAGGAACAGGATGAGCGAGAGCGCAACGCGCACGGTGAGCATTTTGACGGTGCGATCGGACTGCCCCTTGTCCTTGATGAGATAGTAGAGCGCGCTGGCAAGGCTGGCCAGGATGAAGACAATGAAAAGCAGGGCAATGATGCGCATGGAAAAAGCGGCTCGGCAAAATCCCAGTCTAACTGCATCGCTCCGCCCATGCACTTGCTGAAACTGCGTATCGGATCATGGCGCTTTGCCCCGACCTTGTGGCCTACCCTGGCCGCGCTGTTCTTCTTTGCATTGACGCTGGCGCTCGGCAACTGGCAAAGCGGACGCGCCGAAACCAAGCGCACCCTGCAGGCGCGTTACGATGCGGCGCTGCGCGAACCCCCCATCCACGTCGGCGGCGCACTGCTCGACCGCGACAGCGTGCTGTACCGCAAGCTGGAAGCACGGGGCGTATTTGACGATGCGCACACCATCCTGCTCGACAACCGGGTGATGAACGGCGTCGCGGGTTACCACGTGCTGACGCCGCTCAGAATCGACGGCAGCGCAACCGCCATTCTGGTCAATCGCGGCTGGGTGGCGGCGGGGCGCACCCGCGAGCAGATTCCGCTGCCGCCGGTGCCCGCGGGCAGGGTGAGGCTGGAAGGCATGGCAGTCGACCCGCATACCCGCTATGTCGAACTGGCGCATGCCGCGCCACAGGGGCGGGTCTGGCAGAACCTCGACTTTGCGCGTTATGCGAGCGCCAGCGGGCTGAGGCTGCAACCGGTCCTGCTGTTGCAGACCAGTGCGCAGAATGACGGCTTGCAGCGCCACTGGCCGCGCCCCGACAGCGGGGTCGGCATGCACGTCGGCTATGCTTTCCAGTGGTACAGTCTGGCAACGACGCTGGCGATTTTGTGGCTGGTGATGAATGTGAAACGTCAGCGTGCCGGCGACGTGAACTCCCCGTCCCGAAACACAATTTAGTCAGCCCCATGCAATTGACCCAGCGCAGTAAATTCCTGTTGTTGATCGGCGTGTTCGTGATGCCGGTGGCAGCCGCCTACCTGGCTTACTTCGGCTGGCGCCCGGCGGGCCACGCCAATTACGGGGATCTACTCAAGGTCGTGCCCTTGCAGCAGACGGCGGGGACGGCGCTCGATGGCAGGCCCTTCAGTCTGGATGCGCTGCGCGGCAAATGGGTGATGGTGCACGTGGGAGCGCCACGCTGCGACGCAGCGTGCGCGCAGCAGCTGTATCTCATGCGGCAGACGCGGATCGCGCAGGGCAAGGAACAGTCCCGGGTGGAGCGGCTGTGGGTGCTGACCGGCACCGGCGCACCCGCGGCGGCGCTGTTGCACGAGCATCCCGGTCTGCATGTGTGGCGGCCGGACAATCCGGCTTTCGTTGCCCAGTTTCCCGCTGGGCAGAATCGGGCTGGGCATGTCTATCTGGTCGACCCGCTGGGCAACCTGATGTTGCGCTTTCCTGCCCAGGTCGATGCCAAGCGCATGATGAAGGACCTCAAGCTCCTGCTCAAGGCTTCCCAGATAGGCTGATTCGGGCAACTGACCATGGCGACATACCGCAATTTCATTCTGGCTGCGTTGATCCTCGCGTTCGGGGTCGTGAACCTGGGGGCTTACGTTCGCCTTTCCGATGCCGGCCTGGGCTGCCCCGACTGGCCCGGCTGCTATGGCAAGCTGACGCCACATCATGCGGTTGATGCGATCAACGCCGAACTCGCCGTGCGCCCTGATGGCCCGGTCTCGCACGCCAAGGCGTGGAAGGAAATGGCGCATCGCTACTTTGCCGGCACGCTGGGGCTGCTGGTCCTGGCCATTGCCGTGCTGGCCTGGCGCGGGCGACGCGAGACGAACGGCGGCCCCGCCCTGCCTGCGGCATTGCTGGCGCTGATCGTATTTCAGGCGTTGCTGGGGATGTGGACGGTCACCCTGTTGCTCAAGCCGCTGATCGTCAGCGCGCATCTGCTGGGGGGCATGGCCACGCTGTCGCTGCTGGTGTGGCTGTGGCTGCGCGAACGCGGCCGCTTCAGCCACGCCTATTTTGCACGGGTCGACCATTTGCGCCGCAGCGCGGCGTTCGGGCTGGCCCTGGTGGTAATGCAGATTGCGCTGGGAGGCTGGGTGAGCACCAACTATGCAGCGCTGGCGTGCACCGATTATCCCCTGTGCCAGGGAATGTGGATGCCGCCGATGGACTTCGAGCATGCGTTCACGCTGCACCGCGAACTGGGCGAAACCGCTTCCGGTGAACTGTTGCCGCTGACGGCGCTGACGGCCATCCATTGGACGCACCGGACCATGGCCTTGATCGTGGTAGCGTATCTGGGCTGGCTGGTGCTGCGCCTGCTGCGCACCCCGGGTTACGCCGGCATGGGGGTGGCCGTGGCGGGGCTGCTGGCGCTGCAGGTTGCGCTGGGCATCGCCAATGTCCTGCTCGGCCTGCCGCTGGCGATAGCGGTTTCCCACAATGCCGGCGCGGCGCTGCTGCTGGCCAGCCTGGTGGCGCTGAACTATCGGGTACGCAGGAGATGAGCATGGAATCCTTGATGATTCAGGGCACGGCCTGCCGCTGCCGGCAGTTTCTGGCGCTATGCAAGCTGCGGGTGGTCAGCCTGGTCGTGTTCACGGCGGTGATCGGCATGTTTCTCGCCGTGCCGGGCTGGCCAGGCTGGAATGCGCTGTGGGCGGGGACGCTGGGAATCGCGCTGGTGGCGGGCGCAGCGGCGGCGTTCAATTGCCTGATCGAGCAGAAAATCGACGCCGTCATGGCGCGCACGCGCGCGCGCCCGCTGCCCCGCGGCGAGCTCACCCGCACGCAGACACTGGTGTTTGCCGGTGTGGTGGGAGGCGCCGGACTCTACCTGCTGAACGTTTTTGTCAATCCGCTCACCATGTGGCTCACGCTGGCCACCTTTGTCGGCTATGCCGTCATTTATACCGTCGTGCTGAAACCGGCCACACCGCAGAACATCGTGATCGGCGGGGCTTCCGGCGCCATGCCGCCGGTGCTTGGTTGGGCGGCGGCCACCGGCGAAATCCACCATGATGCCTTGCTGCTGTTTCTGATCATTTTTGCCTGGACACCGCCGCATTTCTGGGCGTTGGCGCTCTACCGGCGCGAGGAGTACGCCAAGGCCGGACTGCCGATGCTGCCGGTGACGCACGGCGAAGCCTATACCCGCCTGCATGTGCTGCTTTACACCCTGCTGCTGTTTGCCGTCACCATGCTGCCGGTCGGAACCGGCATGGGTGGCTGGATTTATCTGCTTGGTGCGGTGTTGCTGGGAGGCCGCTTCATCCAGTACGGTTGGCGGCTCTACCGCCAATACAGTGACGCCCTGGCGAAAGAAACTTTCCGTTATTCCATCTGGTATCTGAGCGCGTTATTCGCGATCATGCTGGCCGACCACTATTTTCGAATACCCGTTTGATTTATATGGGTAATTAGGTCTGTATCTGGATATTAGGACAGGATTGTTTTATATTGTGCCAATTCCCTCACAGGGGCACGAGATGATCCTCTCCCGAACCAGTCAATATGCCGTGCAGGCGCTGATCTACATGGCCACCCAGCCAGGCGCCACGCCCGTGCTGAACAAGGATATCGCCGCGGAACTCGGCGTGCCTGCGCCCTATCTGGCAAAAATCCTGCAAAGCCTGGCCAAGGGCAGCCTGCTGTTTTCCTTTCGCGGCCGTTTGGGCGGTTTCTGCCTGCGCGAAGACGGCGACAAGATCACCTTGATGCAGATCCTGCTGCTGACCGAAGGGCCGGCGTTTACCCAGAGTTGCCTGCTGGGGCTGAAGAAATGCAGCGACGAAACCGCCTGTCCGCTGCATTTCCGTTGGGTTCCGGTAAAGAAAAAAATCATCGACCTGCTGCAGGAGACGACACTGGAAAAACTGGCGAAGGCCGTTGAATCCGGCAAATACCGCCTGGCCGACGTTCCGGGGCAGCTGTTCGAGCAGATCAAGGCGTGACCGGCTGGCTGGCCGCAGCCGGCGTCGCGGCTGCGCTCGCACTGGCGGGCTGCCAGCCCGCCCCGCAACCCCCGACATTCCTGGCGACCGATATCACCGGTGCCGCCTTCGCGCGCGATTTCAGGCTGACCGACCACAATGGCAGGGTGCGCACGCTGGCGGATTTCAAGGGCAAGGCCGTAGCCATTTTCTTTGGCTATATCCACTGTCCGGATGTCTGCCCCACCACGCTGTCGGATTTTGCGGCCGCATTGCAGCAACTGGGGCAGCAGGCCGACCGGGTGCAGGTGATTTTCGTGACGGTGGACCCGCAGCGCGATACCCCGGACCTGCTGAAGCAGTTTGTGCCGGCCTTCAACCCGAGCTTTCTGGGCATGGTCGCCGACGCGGACACGCTGAGGCGGCTGGCGAAGGAATACAAGGTGGTCTATCAAAAAACCGCGGTCAAGGCGGCGGACGACTATTTGATCGACCACAGTGCCGGAACCTATGTCTATGATCCAAATGGGCGTTTGAGGCTGCTTGTGCCTTACGGAAGCAGCCCAGACGCGATCGCGCAAGACTTGAAGACGCTATTGGCCGCATCCTGAACAGGGTTTTTCAGCTTGCGGGCTGATGGCCCGGCGTCATATAATCCCGCAGTTTTTTAATATAAGCATATGCTGCTTGAGCGCGGCGATACGCGCTATTTCGGA
>NZ_MKUG01000187.1 GCF_001897685.1 Thiobacillus sp. 65-1402 | reverse complement strand
GGCTGATCGGGTTTCGCCTGCTGAAACCGGAAGATCCGCTGGGCCAGGTGATCTACAGCTTCACCCTGTATGAAAAAGCGCCGTCCGGCAACGTGCTGCGCATCCAGGCCGACAATCTCAACCAGCCGTTCGATATCAACAGCCAGGCGCGCCTCGATCTCGGCTCCACCGCCAAGCTGCGCACTCTGGTCACCTACCTGGAAATCATCGCGCGGCTGCACGCCGACTACCGTGCGCTCGATGCAAAAGTGCTCGTGCAGAAAGCTCAGCCGCAGCGCGACGTACTGGCCCAATGGGTGGCTACGCGCCTGCTGACGAACCGCAGCGAGACGCTCGCCGCCACCCTCGACGCGGCGATGGGCCGCCCCTATTCGGCGTCCCCGGAAACCTTTTTCACCGGCGGCGGCCTGCACAACTTCGCCAACTTCGATGCCAGAGACAATGGCCGCGTGATGGATGTATGGGAGGCCACCAAGAACTCGGTCAACCTCGTCTACATCCGCATCATGCGCGATATCGTGCGGCATTACGCCAGCGCCTCGCCAGGAGCGGCGGCGCGTATCCTGGACGACGCCAGCAACCCGATGCGCGCAACCTACCTGATGCGTTTCGTCGACAAGGAAGGCCGCGTCTTCATCCACCGCTTCTACCAGCGCCACCAGGGCCGGACGGCGGCGCAGATGGCGGAGGATCTGTACGCCCGCGTGCGTGCCAACCCGCGCCGCTTCACCTCGGTGTTCCGTTATCTGGAGCCGAATGCGAGCTTCGATGCGTACGTCGCCGCGCTGCACCAACAGGTTCCCGCCAGCGCCAGCCTCAGCCGGAAGACGCTCGAATCGCTCTACAAGACCCACGCCCCCGACGCCTACAACCTGGCCGACCGCGGCTACGTGACGCAGATTCATCCGCTGGAACTGTGGGTGGTGCAAACCCTGCGTGCGGCGCCGAAGACCGACCTCAAGGCGCTCGATGAACAGGGCGCCGAGGCCCGCCGCGAGGTCTACAACTGGCTGTTCAAGACCAGCCGCAAGAACGCGCAGGACATCCGCATCCAGAGCCTGCTCGAAGTCGAGGCTTTCGACGGCCTGCTGCACGACTGGAAGCGGCTGGGCTATCCGTTCGACAACATCACGCCGTCGTACGCCACCGCCATCGGCAGCTCGGGCGACCGCCCCGCCGCGCTGGCCGAACTGATGAGCATTCTGCTCAACGACGGCATGCGCGCGCCGATGCTGAGCCTCACCGGCCTGCATTTTGCGGCCAACACGCCTTACGACACCCGCCTGTCGCTCAAGCCGGCGCGGGGCGAACGGCTGATGCCGGCGGAGGTGGCGCACACCGTGCGGCGCGCGCTGGCGCGCGTGGTGGAGGGCGGCACCGCCGCGCGGCTGGCCGGCGCGCTCAAGGATGCGGCCGGCCAGCCGCTCGCCATCGGCGGCAAGACCGGCACCGGCGATCACCGCTTCGAGCGCTACGGCAAGGGCGGGCAACTGCTCGAATCGCGCGTGGTCAACCGTACCGCCACCTTCGCCTTCTATCTGGGCGACCGCTATTTCGGCACCCTCACCGCGCTGGTGCCGGGCGAGCAGGCCGGCCAGTTCGGCTTCACCAGCTCGCTCACCACGCAGATCCTGAAAACCCTGCTGCCCGCCTTGCAGCCGCACCTGTACCCGCAGCCGCCGGCACCGCCCAAGCCGGCGGCGCCGGCGGCACCCGTCGCCGAGCCGGCGCCCGTCGTCCCGCGCGTGCCGCTGAAGGACAAGCCCGACGGCGCCACCAGCCAGGCCGACCCGCCCGCCAAGGAACCCTCGACCGAGGGCGGTTTTCCGGAAGACCTCGAGCCCAGCGTGGTGGTGCCGGTGCCGCTCGCCCCCGCGGCAACGACCGGCGCGCCGTGACGCCGGGCTTGGGATCGCGCACAAATCGGAATATGCTAAAAAGCTGCTTCTTCTGACTTGGCCATGAAAGACATTCATCCCCTGATCCAGCACCACGCCTCCACCGACCCGGACAACGTCAGCATCCCGGCTCTGCGGGTGCTGTCGGAAATCACCACCAGCCTGTCCAGCGACGCCAACGTCGAACAGCTGCTGGGGCGCTTTCTCTCGACCATGATCCGCCTGGCCGGCGCGCAGGCGGGTGCGGTGCGCGTCATCACCGACGACCGCACGCATCTGCGCCTGATCGGCTCGGTCGGACTGCCGCCCGAACTGGTCGAACACGAGAGCATTGTCAGCGTCGATTGCGGCGTGTGCGGCAAAGCCGCGCGCGAGGTGACGGTGAGCAGCTGGAACAACGTCGCCTTCTGCAAGCGCCAGGCCAACGACACCTATTTCAGCGACACCTGCAACACCGTGGTGGCGGTGCCGCTGATGCACAAGAACCAGGTGATGGGCGTCTACAACCTGTTTCTGGACGAGGGCCACAGCGTCCCCGAGGACGTGCGACTACTGTTCCGCTCGATCAGCGAACACCTCGGCATCGCGCTGGAAAACGCGCGGCTGACCCGCGAGAACATGCGCATCTCGCTGATGAACGAGCGCCAGATGCTGGCCAACCAGATCCACGATTCGCTGGCGCAGACGCTGGCCTACGCCAAGATGCGGCTCACCGTGCTGTCCGACGCGATGCGCCGCGAGGACTACCCCAAGGCCAACCGCTACCTCGGCGACGTCGAGGAGGCGGTCGATCTCGCCTACGCCGACCTGCGCGATCTCATCACCCAGTACCGCGACCGCATCAACCCGCGCGGGCTGGTGCCGGCGATCCAGGAGCTCGCCAAGAGCTTCCGCAAAAAGGCCAATGCCGACGTCGATTTCCTCAACCTGGTGCAGGACGTCTCGCTCACGCCCGACGAGGAAATCCAGGTCTTCCACATCATCCAGGAGTCGCTCTACAACATCGCCAAGCACGCGCGCGCGCGCCACGTCGTCATCACCTTCGACCTGGAAAACGGCCAGTACATCGTCAACGTCGCCGACGACGGCGTCGGCGTGCAGAAGAAAAACGACGAGTCCTCCACCCTCGGCAAGAGCTTCGGGCTGACCATCATGCGCGAGCGCGCCGCCAAGCTGAACGGCAAGCTCACCGTGGAATCCCGCCCTGCCGGCGGCACCGTGATCCGTCTGGTCTTTCCCCAACGCGCCGCGTCCCACCAACACAGCGAGCATCCCGCATGAGCCTCACCCGCATCATTCTCGTCGACGACCACACCCTGTTCCGCAAGGGTCTGGCCGAACTGCTCGAACAGAGCGGCAGCATCGAGGTCACCGCCTTTACCGGCAACCCCGACGACGTCGCCATGCTGTTGAAAGCGCACCGCCCCGACGTGCTCATCGTCGATCTCAACATGCCCGGCACCGACGGCATCACCCTGATGCAGCAACTGCGTGGCGACGGCTTCGCCCTGCCCATCCTCATCCTCACCCTCTCCGAAGCCGAAGACGATCTCGCGCGCGCCCTGCGCGCCGGCGCCAACGGCTATCTGCTGAAAAGCATGGAACCCGACGAAGTGGTCGACGCCATCCTGCGCGCCCAGCGCGGCGAGACCGTCGTTGCTCCGGCGATGACCGCCAAGCTCGTCAAGCTGTATGACCAGAAAGGCCAGGACGCCGGCTCCCTGCTCGACGCGCTGACCCCGCGCGAACGCGAAATCCTCACCCACCTGGCGCGCGGCGAGTCCAACAAGGCCATCGCCCGCACTCTCGACATCAGCCACGACACCGTCAAGCTGCATGTGCGGCATATTCTCGCCAAGCTCAACCTGTCGTCGCGGGTGGAGGCGGCGGTGTTCGCGGTGGAGCACCGGGTGGCGCCGGGGGGGCGCGGCGAGGGGCGATAAGGCAAACTGGCCGCCGGGAAAATGGGCCAGCCATCAAACGAAACAGGAAACGACATGAGCAACTTGCCTCCCTGCCCGGAATGCGGCTCGGAATTCACCTACGAGGACGGCGACCGATATGTCTGCCCGGAATGCGCGCATGAATGGCCGCAAGCAGCTGCGGCGGAGAACCCCGAGCAGGTGCGGGTGGTGCGCGATTCCAATGGCACCGAACTGCGCGACGGCGACACCGTCAGCGTGATCAAGGACCTGAAGGTGAAGGGCTCATCGCTGGTGGTGAAGGTCGGGACCAAGGTGAAGAACATCCGCTTGGCCGAAGGCGATCACGACATCGACTGCAAGATCGACGGCATCGGCGCGATGGGCCTGAAGTCGGAGTTCGTGAAGAAGGTCTAGCCGCCCGGCTTTGCCGCCCTAGTGTCGTGACTCAGAAATAGGGAAACGTAATGAAACGGATGGATTTTTCCGCAGGGCAAGGCGCGAGGAGGCGACATAGCCGGCTCTATGGCAACGACGAGCAACGCCGCCATGCGGAAAAAGACGCCGTTTCATGTTGCACTATTTCTGAGTCACGACACTAGGACCACACCCCCGGCCGCGGCGAGAAGCTGTCCAGCACCCGCAGGTAGCTGGCACGCGCCATGGCGGACGGATCGGACAGGTTCTTCTGGCTCATGCTGCCCTTCAGCTGGGCGACCGAGGCGTATTCGCGCTCGGCCATCCAGCCTTGCATGGCGTCCAGGATTTGCGTCAAGCGGCCTGGCCCATGCTGCAGCAGGCAGGACGCCAGATGCACCACGTCGGCGCCGACCAGCAGCAGCTTCATGGCTTCCTCATGGCTGTGGACGCCGCCGGTGGCCGCCAGGGTCAGCGAGGTGCGGCCGTGCAGAATGGATAGCCAGCGGATGCGCAGCAAGGCCTCTTCGGGGTGCGACAGATGCAGCCGGTCCACCACGTAGAGCTTGTCCAGGTCGATGTCCGGCTGATAGAAACGATTGAACAGGGCGACGCCGTTCGCGCCCGCGAGCTCGAGCTGTTTCACGAAATGCGGCAGCGAGGAAAAGAACGGCGACAGCTTCATGGCGATGGGCACGCTCACCGCCCGGCGCAGCTCGGTGAGCAGGCTGAGATAACGCGCCTCCACCGCCTCGCCGGGTTCCGTCATCTCCGCCGCGACGTGGTAGACGTTGAGTTCCAGCGCATCGGCGCCGGCCTGCTGCAGTTCACGGCCCAGTTCCACCCAGCCGGACGGGGAGATGCCGTTGAGGCTCGCCACCACGGGAATTCCCAGGCGGCATTTGAGCTGATGCAGATGCGCCAGGTAGTGATCGAGGCTGCTGCGGAACTCGCCATGATCGGGCAGAAAGCCGTCCTCCGCTTCGCAGCTCCCGAGGCCGGCATGCAGCAGGAAGCGATCCATCATCGCGTCTTCCGCCTGCAGCTCCTCCTCGAACAGCGAATACATCACCAATGCGGCGGCGCCGGCATCCTCCAGCCGCAGCGCCGTGTCGAGGTTGCGCGACAGCGGCGATGCCGAGGGCACCAGCGGGTTCTTGAGCTTGAGGCCGAGATAGTCGGTGGAAAGATCGATCATGTCAGGTTTCCGGTTTGGATTGATCGGCAGGTTTCTGCGCCAGATCCCGATAGGCCTTGAAGCGCCGCTCGGCATCCTGCTGCGCTTGTTCCAGGAAACGCTGCGCCGCCTCGGGATGGCTACGCGCAAGCATGGCGAAGCGGGTCTCCGATTCCATGAAGGCCTTGATCGGCTGGGTCGGCGCGGCGGAATCGAGCTTGAAGGGGTTGCCGCCCGCCGCCTCCAGCCGCGGGTCGAAGCGGAACAGCGGCCAGTGCCCGCTCTTCACCGCCATTTCCTGCTGGCGCTGGTTGTAGAGCATGTCGTAGCCGTGCGCGATGCAGGGGCTGTAGGCGACGATCAGCGAGGGGCCGGGATAGGACTCGGCCTCGTGGAACACGCGCAGGGTCTGCACGTCCTTGGCGCCGTAGGCGACGGTGGCGACGTAGGCATGGCCATAGTTGCTCGCCAGCCTGGCCAGGTCCTTCTTCACGGTGGCCTTGCCGCCGGCGGCGAACTTGGCGACCGCGCCGAGCGGGGTGGCCTTGGAGGTCTGGCCGCCGGTGTTGGAATAGACCTCGGTGTCGAGCACCAGGATGTTGACGTCGTAGGGCAGCGCCAGCACATGGTCGAGGCCGCCGTAGCCGATGTCGTAGGCCCAGCCGTCGCCGCCGATGATCCATACCGAGCGGCGGATCAGCCATTCGGCGACGCTGGCAAGTTCCTGCGCGCGCGGGTGGCCTGAGGTCGCCAGTTTCTGCAGCAGCACGGCGACGCGGCCGCGCTGTTCGACCAGGCCGGCCTCCTCGCGCTGGTCGGCATCGACCAGCGCGGCGGCGAGATCGCCGCCGATTTCGCCGGCCAGTTCCCGCACCAGCTGCTGCGCGTAGCCCATCAGCTGGTCGGCGGCCAGCCGCATGCCGAGGCCGAATTCGGCGTTGTCCTCGAACAGCGAATTGCTCCACGCCGGCCCGCGTCCGGCGCCGTTCACGGTGTAGGGCGTCGACGGCAGGTTGCCGCCGTAGATCGAGGAGCAGCCGGTGGCGTTGGCGATCAGCATGCGGTCGCCGAACAGCTGGGTGGCGAGCCGGATGTAGGGCGTCTCGCCGCAGCCGGCGCAGGCGCCGGAAAACTCGAACAGCGGGTCGAGCAGCATGGCGCTGGGGATCGTGCCGTGCTTGATTGCGCTGCGGTCGAACTCGGGCAGCCTGAGGAAGTAGGCGAGGTTGTCGCGCTCCTGATCGCGCAGCGGCGCGATCGGCGCCATGTTCACCGCGCGCCGGCTGACGTTGGACTTGTCGTGGATCGGGCAGGCCTCGACGCAGTCGCCGCAGCCGGTGCAGTCCTCCGCCGCGACCTGGTAGCTGACGCGGGTGCCGGCGGGGAAATCCTTGCTTTTCGCCGCAACGTGCTTGAAGGTCGGAGGCGCGTCCGCAACGGACGCTGCGCTGAAGGCGCGCGCGCGGATGGCGGTATGCGGGCAGACGAACACGCACTTGCCGCACTGGGTGCACAGGTCCGCGTCCCACACCGGGATTTCCAGCGCGATGTTGCGCTTTTCGTATTGCGCGGTGCCGAGCGGATAGGTGCCGTCCGCGGGCAGCAGCGACACCGGCAAGGCGTCGCCCTTGCCCTGGTAGAGCGGCAGGGTGAGGTCGCGCACGAAATCGGGAATGCCGCCTGCCGCCGCGGCAGCGGGTTCAGGCTGCTTGCCGCCGGACGCCGCTGGCGGAATGGCGACCTGATGCAACTCCGCCAGCGTCATGTCGATGGCGCGGTAATTCAGTTCCACCAGGCGCCGGCTCTTCTTGCCGTAGGTCTTGTCGACCGCCTGCTTGATCGCGGCGATCGCGGCGTCCTTCGGCAGGACGCCGGCAATGGCGAAGAAGCAGGTCTGCATAATGGTGTTGATGCGCCGCCCCATGCCCGCCGCGGCGGCGACGGCGTAGGCATCGATCACCCACAGCTGCAGGCGCTTGTCGCGTATCTGCGCGCGCAGTCTTTGAGGGAGCGTGTCCCACACCTGGGCGGGCGGCGCCGGCGTATTGAGCAGGAACACTCCGTCCGGCGCGGCATGTTCGAGCAGGTCGTAGCGTTCGACGAACACCGGCTGGTGGCAGGCGACGAAGCCGGCCATGCCCGCTTCCACCAGATAAGTGGACCGGATGGCCGCCGGGCCGAAGCGCAGGTGCGACACCGTGACCGCACCGGACTTCTTGGAGTCGTAGACGAAATAGCCCTGTGCCTGCAGGCCGGTGGCCTCGCCCACGATCTTGATCGAGTTCTTGTTGGCCGACACCGTGCCGTCGGCGCCCAGCCCCCAGAACACCGCATGTTGCAGTTGGCGGGCGGCATCGGTGCGGAAAGCCGCGTCCCACGGCAGCGACAGGTGGGTGAGATCGTCGTGAATGCCGACGGTGAACTGGCGCCTGGGCGCAGTGTTGGACAGCTCGTCGAACACCGCCTTGACCATGCCGGGGGTGAATTCCTTGCTGGCGAGGCCGTAGCGGCCGCCGCTGACCCGCGGCATGGGGCGCACGCCATCGGCCGCCGCCTGCGCCAGCGCGGTCACCACGTCCTTGTACAGCGGTTCGCCGTCGGCGCCCGGTTCCTTGCAGCGGTCGAGCACGGCGACGGCTTTTGCGCTGGGCGGCAGCGCGGCCAGCAGCGCCGTGGCCGAAAATGGCCGGTACAGCCGCACCTTCAGCACCCCCACCCTTTCGCCGCGCGCAAGCAGGTGCTCGACCGTCTCGTGCACGGTCTCGGCGCCGGAGCCCATGAGCACGATGACGCGTTCGGCATCGGCCGCACCGACGTAGTCAAACAGCCGGTAATGCCGCCCGGTGAGTTCGCCGAAACGCTCCATCGCGTCCTGCACGGTCTGAGGAAAGGCGTCGTAAAACGGATTGGCGCGCTCGCGCGACTGGAAGAAGACATCCGGATTCTGCGAGGTGCCGCGCAGCACCGGATGCTCCGGCGACAGCGCGCGCGCCCGGTGCGCCGCAACCTGGGCGTCGTCGATCATGGCATGCAGCGTTGCCGGCTCCAGCGCGACAATTTTCGCCACCTCGTGCGAGGTGCGGAAGCCGTCGAAGAAATGGATCAGCGGAATGCGCCCGGCGAGCGTGGCCGCCTGCGCGATCAGCGCAAAATCCTGCGCCTCCTGCGGCGAGTTGGCGGCGAGCATGGCGCAACCGGTGGCGCGGCAGGCCATGACATCGGAATGGTCGCCGAAGATCGACAGCGCATGCGTCGCCACCGCGCGTGCCGCCACGTGCAGCACGCAGGGCGTCAGCTCGCCGGCGAGCTTGTAGAGATTGGGGATGAACAACAGCAGCCCCTGGCTGGCGGTGAAGCTGGTGGCCAGGGCGCCGGAGGTGAGCGCGCCGTGCAGCGCGCCAGCCGCACCGCCCTCCGACTGCATCTCGATGACGCTCGGTACCGCGCCCCACAGGTTGGGCCTGCGCTGCGACGCCCACTCGTCCGCCCACTCGCCCATGTTGGAGGAGGGCGTGATGGGGTAGATGGCGATCACCTCGTTGCCAAGGTAAGCCACTCGGGCAACGGCTTCGTTGCCATCGATGGTAAGCGTGCTGGTCATGGCTACTCTTTAACGGACAAGGATGTCTTTTAGTTTAGCCGTGAGTTGCGCATGCAACCAATCCTCCTGCCAGCGCTTCGAGCTGCCGCGTCGGGCCGAAGCCGGCCCCGCAAGGGCCGATGCGCGCACGCCGCCGCGCTCCGGGGCGGATCAGGCTTTGGCGCGGACGCAGCGCGCCACGAGTCTGCGCACCAGCGGCGCCACCACCATCACGGCAGGAAACGCCACCAGCCACGAATTCAGCCAGGCCGACAACCACTTATCGGTAAATTCCGCGTACAGGCTGACCGCATTCCAGGTCGCCACGCCCGACACCAGCAGGGACATCAGGCCGGACAGCAGCAGTGCAAAGAGGGGCAATTCAAAACGTGCGGGGAGTCTGCTCATGATTCGGGGTCGGATACGGGCAGGCCAGCGGCCTGCCGCGTTTGTCAGGGTAGATGATCCGGTGCTTCGAGCGGAGTGCGGCTGGCCTGCTCGCCATGCTGTTCGGGCTGGTACCAGCCGAGCTTTTCGCGCAGCTTGACGACGTTGCCGACGATGATGAGGGTGGGCGCCTTGAGCCCGGCCTGCTCGGCCAGCGCGGGCAGCGTGGCGAGGTCGCCGGTGATGACGCGCTGGGTCGGCAGGGTGCCGTGCTGAATGATGGCCGCCGGCATATCGGCGGTGAGGCCGTGCTTGATCAGCGCCTCGCACAGCAATGGCAGCCCTTTCAGCCCCATGTAGATGACGATGGTCTGATCCTTGCGCGCGATGCCTTCCCAGTTCATGTTGAAGGTGTTTTCCTTCAGGTGCCCGGTGACGAAGGCGACCGACTGCGCATAGTCGCGGTGGGTGAGCGGAATGCCCGCGTAGGACGCCACGCCGGCGGCGGCGGTGATGCCGGGCACCACCTGGAACGGCACGCCGTGCTCGACCAGGGTTTCGATCTCCTCGCCGCCGCGGCCGAAGATGAAGGGGTCGCCGCCCTTCAGACGCAGGACGCGCTTGCCCTCCTTGGCCAGGCGCACCAGCATCATGTTGATTTCTTCCTGCGGCACCGCGTGGTCGTCGCGCTCCTTGCCGACGTAGACGCGGTCGGCGTCGCGCCGGCACATGTCGAGAATCGGCTGCGAGACGAGGCGGTCGTAGACGATGACGTCGGCCTGCTGCATCAGGCGCAGGGCGCGGAAGGTCAGCAGGTCGGGATTGCCAGGGCCGGCACCGACCAGATAGACCTCGCCGCGGCTGATGGCGTGGGAGGCCGAGTCCCTGATCATGGCGTCGAGCTGCTGCTCGGCCTCGACGTCGCGCCCGGAAAACACCATTTCGGCGACCGGC
>NZ_MKUG01000186.1 GCF_001897685.1 Thiobacillus sp. 65-1402 | reverse complement strand
CGGCTGTCGACCAGAAACGCAGCGGTTTGTCGGTATCGGGCTTGCGCACGCGGCGGGGGCCTTGATCGGACGACAGGTCGATCACGAAATTGTGGACATGGGTATCCAGGCGGTTGTCCAGCCGCATCATCCCGTGCCAGCCACACAGCCAGTGGTCGAGCAGATCCAGTTGTCGGGGGTAGAGCGTGCCGGAGTCGGCCAGATTCAGCATCAGGATATGCAGGTACGCCGTTTCGCAGCTGCAGTCGGACGCGTCTTCAGCGTAAGCCCGCAGCGGCTGCCGATGAAACCCTTCGGTTTCGGTGACGCGGTACAGATTGTGCAGGCGCAGCCAGAGTTTTTCGCCTGCGGGCTGGTAGCGTATCGTGCGCCATTTCAGCAGCTGTCCAAAGGCAAGGATGGCGCGCAGGGCGAGCAGCGGAATCCGGCTTTCGTGCGGGCTCCGCCCCGCCTCGCGCGCGAAGTGCAGCACGAAGGCGTGGTAGCCGCGCGCAATTTCCCAGTACAGGCCGTACACGGCATGCCAAAGCTGGCTTTCCACCGGGCGCGACATGCGCGGATTGCGCAGGTATTGGCGCACCAGCGTGTCCTGCAGGTCGCGCGACTTCTCGTCCAGCAGCATCAGCACGGCCAGACGATCTTTCGTGTATTGCGTCGAGTTTTCGTTGAAGCGCTTGAGCTCGCCGAGAATGGCTTGCTGGCATTTGAACGCGTCGCCGATCGGCAGGCTCTCGACCCAGCGCGCGGCCACCTTGAGGTTGGTCAACGGGTCATCGATCCGTTTGCCAAAAGAGGGCGAAAAGCGGGCGAGTTGCGATGCGAGTTTATTTGCCAGCGAGTTCATGGGTACCAGCTATCCGTGATGACGAGTCATGTTTCCAGGCACTATTACGGCTGATTGTGCAAATTCTGTACCCGCAGGTCAGACCAGCCTGGCTTGCGCCCATGCCTGCACCGCTGCCAGCGCCGCCGGCAGCTGATCCGGCTCGCTGCCGCCCGCCATCGCCATATCCGGCTTGCCGCCGCCCCTGCCGCCGACCTGGCTGGCGACGAAGCTCACCAGTTCGCCGGCCTTGATTTTCGCGGTGACGTCGGGTGTCACCGCGGCGATCAGGCTGACCTTGCCGTCGGCGACCGTGCCCAGCACCAGCGCGCAGGACTTCAGCTTGTCGCGCAGCTTGTCGGCGGTTTCGCGCAGGCTCTTGGCGTCGACGCCGTCGAGCTGCGCCGCCAGCACGCGTACGCCGGCGACGTCGACGGCCTGCTGCACCAGTTCGTCGCCGGCGTTCGCGGCAAGCTTCGATTTCAGGCGCTCGAGTTCCTTTTCCAGCGTGCGCACGGTATCGAGCACCTGGGCCAGCTTGGCGCCCAGTTCGGCCGGCTGCGCTTTCAGGGCCGCTGCCGCGCGGCGGATTTCCTGCTCGCGCGTCTGCACGTAATTCAAGGCGTTATCGCCGGTGACCGCCTCGACCCGGCGCACCCCGGCGGCGACGCCGGATTCGGACACGATCTTGAACAGGCCGATGTCGCCGGTGCGGGCGACGTGGGTGCCGCCACACAGTTCGCGCGAGCTGCCGATGTCGAGCACGCGCACCTCGTCGCCGTACTTCTCGCCGAACAGCATCATCGCGCCGGTTTTCTGCGCCTCGTCGATCGCCATCACGCGCGCCTGGGTGGCGGAGTTGGCGAGAATCTCGGCGTTGACGCGCGCTTCCACTTCGCGGATCTGCGCATCGGTCATCGGGGTGGGCTGCACGAAGTCGAAGCGGGTCTTGTCGGCATCCACCAGCGAGCCCTTCTGCTGCACGTGCTCGCCGAGCACCTCGCGCAGTGCCTTGTGCATCAGATGAGTGACCGAGTGGTTGCGCATGGTGTGCGCGCGCGCGACCTCGTCGACGCGGGCGAGCACGGCGTCGCCGACCGCCAGCGAGCCGGTCTTGACCACCCCGTGGTGGCCGAACACCTGCGCCTGGATCTTCTGCGTGTCCTCCACCTCGAACTGGCCCTGCGTGCTTTGCAGCGCGCCGCGATCGCCGGCCTGGCCGCCGGATTCGGCGTAGAAGGGAGTGTGGTCGAGCACGACCACGCCGAGTTCGCCTTCCTTGAGTTCGCCGACGGCGCTGCCGTCGCGGTACAGCGCCAGCACCGTGCCGTCGTGCGTCAGCGTGTCGTAGCCGTGGAAGGTGGTCGCCTCGCCGGCATAGTCCAGTCCGGCGCCGAGCTTGAATTTGCCGGCGGCGCGCGCCTGCGCCTTCTGCCGCGCCATGGCGGCGCCGAAGGCCGCGGTGTCGACGGCGACGTTCGCCTCGCGGCAGATGTCGGCGGTGAGATCGAGCGGGAAGCCATAGGTGTCGTGCAGCTTGAACGCCAGCTCGCCGTCGAAGGTGCCGCCGGCGGGCAGCGCTTTCAGCGCGGATTCGAGGATGCCCATGCCGTGCTCGATGGTCTCGAAGAAGCGTTCCTCCTCCTGCCTGAGGATATCCATCACGCGGGTTTGCGCCGCCACCAGTTCCGGATAGGCCTCGCCCATCGCCGCCACCAGGTCGGGCACGAGGCGGTGGAAGAAGGCGGCGCGCGCGCCCAGCTTGTAGCCGTGGCGGATGGCGCGGCGGATGATGCGGCGCAGCACGTAGCCGCGCCCCTCGTTGCCGGGGATGACGCCGTCGACGATGAGGAAGGCGCAGGCACGGATGTGGTCGGCGATGACCTTGAGCGAGTTGTTCGCGAGATCTTCAGTGTGCGTCTCGCGCGCGGCGGCGGCGATCAGCGCCTGGAACAGGTCGATCTCGTAGTTGGAATGCACGTGCTGCATCACCGCCGAAATGCGCTCCAGCCCCATGCCGGTGTCGACCGACGGCTTGGGCAGCAGGTGCATGGTGCCGGCCTCGTCGCGGTTGAACTGCATGAACACGTTGTTCCAGATCTCGATGTAGCGGTCGCCGTCCTCGTCGGGTGAGCCGGGCGGGCCGCCCGCGACCTCGGGGCCGTGGTCGTAGAAGATCTCGGTGCAGGGGCCGCAGGGGCCGGTGTCGCCCATCGCCCAGAAGTTGTCGGAGGCGTAGCGCTCGCCTTTGTTGTCGCCGATGCGGACGATGCGCGCCTTCGGCACGCCGATGTCGTTATGCCAGATGTCGTAGGCCTCGTCGTCGTCAAAATAGACCGTGACCCACAGCTTGTCGGCCGGCAGCTTCAGCACGTCGGTGAGGAATTCCCAGGCGTACTTGATCGCGTCCTGCTTGAAATAATCGCCGAAGCTGAAGTTGCCCAGCATCTCGAAGAAAGTATGGTGGCGCGCGGTGTAGCCGACGTTTTCCAGGTCGTTGTGCTTGCCGCCGGCGCGCACGCAGCGCTGCGACGACACCGCGCGGGTGTAGGCGCGCTTGTCGTGGCCGGTGAACACGTCCTTGAACTGCACCATGCCGGCGTTGGTGAACAGCAGGGTGGGGTCGTTGCCGGGCACCAACGGGCTGGAGGCGACGATGGTGTGGCCCTTGGATGCGAAGAAGTCGAGGAAATTCTGGCGGATGGCGCTGCTTTTCATGGTGTTGTGGTGTCGTCGTGCGTGAACGTCGGGCAATAAAGCATTGTATCCGTTAAAGTTCCGCCCTTACAGGCGGCAGGAGCGGGGAAGATGGATAGCGAAGCGGTGATCGCGGCAACGCGGGAATGGGTCGAAAAGGCGGTGATCGGGCTCAATCTGTGCCCGTTCGCCAAGGCGGTCTATGTGAAGAACCAGGTACGCTTCGCGGTGAGCACGGCCAGGCATCTGGATGGCCTGCTGGAAGACCTGGACCGCGAGCTGGATTTCCTGGCGGCGGCCGATCCCGAGGCCGTCGATACCACGCTGCTGATTCATCCGACGCTGCTGCCGGATTTTCTCGATTTCAACGATTTCATGCAGCTCGCCGAGGCTGCCGTGGGCGAGCACGGGCTGGAAGGCGTGATCCAGATCGCCAGCTTTCATCCGGCGTTCCAGTTTGCCGACACGGCACCCGACGATATCGGCAATTACACCAATCGCGCGCCGTATCCCACCCTGCACCTGCTGCGCGAGGCGAGCATCGCGCGGGCGGTGGCGGCTTTCCCGGAAGCGGAAACGATTTATGAACGCAACATCGAAACGCTGAAGGCGCTCGGGCACGCCGGCTGGGATGCCTTGTGGGCGGCGCCGCCCAGATAGCGGGCTGCCCCGCCTGGGGACCGTGAGCGGGTCGTGCTTTGCGGGGAAAGCCGGAGCCTAGCTGCCGCAGCCGCCGCAGCAGCTGCCGCTCGCGTGGGCGGGGCGTTCCGCTTCGACCTGCACGCCGACCCTCGCCAGCTCCGCCACCAGTTCTGCCCGCGTCGGCGCATCGTGGTCGAGGCGGGCGTGCAGGCTCGCCGGGGCGTCGAAATACGACACCTCGTGCACGCCGGGCATCGTCTTCAGGATGGCGCCGGCCCGTTCCGCCGTCGCGGCATCGATGGGGCTGGCGATATTGAGAATTTCGATTTTCATGTTTGCTCCTCGCGTGAAAAAATCAGACGTTTTCGGTCAGCCTTGCGTACAGGTCCGGCAGCACCCGCGGCAGCATCGCCGCATCGCGCACCACCACATAGCCTGCCGCGCCGAACAGGTGCGGCAGGTAATCCCCGGCCGCCTCGTCGATGGTCACGCAAAATGGCGTGAGCCCCAGGCGACGCGCTTCGATGATCGCCATGCGGGTGTCCTCGATTCCGTAACGGCCTTCGTACCTGTCGAGATCGTTCGGCTTGCCGTCGGTCAGGATCAGCAGCAGGCGGCGTGCCGTCTTTCGCGTCGAGAGGATCGCTGCCGCATGGCGGATCGCTGCGCCCATGCGCGTGTAGAAGCCGGGTTTCAATGCCGCCAGGCGGCCGCGAATCCGGTCGTCGTAGCGCTCATCGAAACCCTTGAGCAGATGAAAGCGCACGTTGTCGCGGCGCACCGACGAAAATCCGTACAGCGCAAAGCGATCGCCGGTGGCCGCCAGCGCCTCGCCGAACAGCAGCAGGCTGTCGCGGATCACCTCGATCACGCGCGCCGTATTGTTGACCCAG
>NZ_MKUG01000185.1 GCF_001897685.1 Thiobacillus sp. 65-1402 | reverse complement strand
CGAATTCGACTCGCTGGCCGATGCGCAGGCATGGGCCGATGCCGATCCCTACGTGGCCGCCGGCGTCTACGCAGAGGTCAGCGTCAAACCCTTCAAGAAAGTGTTGCCCGCATGAGCACGGCCGACCTGATCCGCCAGCGCCTCGCCGCGCTGGAGCCCGAAACCTACACCCTGGAAGACGAAAGCGCCCAGCACAAGGGCCATGCCGGCGCCGCCTCCGGTGGCGGGCATTTTCGTCTCACACTGGTGTCACCCAGATTCCGCAACCTCTCCACCCTCGCCCGCCATCGGCTGGTGTACGAAGCCATGGGCGAGCTCATGCAGCGTGAGATTCACGCGCTGTCGATCACAGCCTTGACCCCGGAAGAACTCTGAAAGGAATCCGCATGCGCGTTGCTCTTCTCCCCGCCCTGATCCTGCTGGCCCTCACCCCGCTGGCTCAGGCGCAAACCCCCGCCGCGGCTGCGCCGGCCCCTGCAATCGACGCCGGCAAGCCGCTGGCCGTGGTCAACGGCAAGGAAATCCCCGCCTTGTATGGCGATCTGGTCAAACGCGAAATGGCCCAGGGCCAGCCCGATACCCCGCAGCTCGACGCACGCGTGCGCGAATCGCTGATCAACCTGGAACTGCTGTCGCGCGCCGCCATGGACAAGGGGCTCGACAAGGAGCCGCCGCTCGCCGCGATACTGGATATCCGCCGCAAGGATCAACTGGCCAAAGCCTATCTGGAAGACTACGTCAAAGCCCATCCGGTGAGCGACGCGGAAATCCAGGCCGCCTACGACAAGGCCAAGGCCGAGCCCGCCGAGCCGGAATACCGCGCGCGCCACATCCTGGTGAAAACCGAAGCCGAAGCGAAGAAGATCATTGCCGACCTCGGCAGTAAGAAGGCCAAATTCGAGGATCTCGCCAAAAAGCAATCGAAAGACACCGGTTCGGCCAAGAACGGCGGCGCCCTCGACTGGTCCGACCGCCGTGCGTTCGTGCCGGAATTCTCCGACGCCCTGGCCGGCCTGAAAAAAGGCGAAACCACGAAGACGCCGGTGAAGACGCAGTTCGGCTACCACGTCATCCGCCTCGACGACACGCGTCAACCGCAGTTGCCGCCGCTGGATGCCGTGCGCGGCGAAATCGTCAAGCAGTTGCAGCAGCAGCGCATCCGCGACGCCATCACGGCGGTTCGTGCCAGTGCAAAAATCGAGTAATCCGCTAATAATGACTTAAGCGGGGGCCGCCCCGCCTTTACCTGACAGGGAGCCAAGCATGGCCAGCAAAGAATACAACCACCTGCAAGACGTTTTCCTCAACACCCTGCGCAAGGAGCGCATTCCGGTGTCGGTCTTTCTTGTCAACGGGATCAAGCTGATGGGGCGGATCGAATCGTTCGATCAGTTCGTGGTGCTGCTGAAAGGCCAGGACCAGGCCGCGCAGATGATCTTCAAGCACGCCATCTCGACCATTTCGCCCTCGCGCGAAGTGGTGCTGCCGCAGCGCGACGCCGAGGCCTGAACCTCAGTTTTCAATGTGAGCGGGCAGCAGCCGGGTCGCCGTACGCGCGTCCACCAGAACGGCCGCCCCCCCACGATACGCCTGCTTGTGGCGCGCCGGGATCGCGTCCAACTTCTGCCGGTCTCTCAGATAGATCACCGCATAGCCTTCGGGATGCTCAGCCAGCCAGCGCTTCAACTCGGCGCCGTGCAATTCGAGCAGCGGCGCCTGCAGACGGCCGAGAAACTGATATTGCGCGTGGTATCGCGCGGCATTCGCCACCGGCAAGCCTTGTGCCTGCACCTCGCCGATCGCCAGCGCCAACGCCTTGATGTCGTACAGGGGATCGATCGATGGTTTGGCGGCCAGCTGCACCAGCACCAGCGTGGCCGCCCCCAGCAGCGCCAGATTCGGCACCGGCGGAAAACCGCGCCGCCCAGCCACCCAGGCCACCAGCGCGAGCAGCGCCAACAGCGCGCCCGGCCATAGCGCCGGCAGCGCGGCGGCCTCTGCGTTGAACGCCGCAATCTTCCCGCTGGCAGCCAGCATCAACGCCACACCCAGCCCCATCGTCAGCAGGGCCGGCACGCCCACGCGGAAAGCCGGGCGGTCGGCCAGTACGCGCGCAGCCAGCAGCGCGAACGCCGGAAACAACGGCACCAGATAATGCGGCTGCTTGCCGCTGATGAAGCAGAATGCGATGAACACCGGCAGCATCCAGGCGAGACAAAAGCGCGTGCCACGGTCCAGCCCGGCCCGCCGGTGATGCGCCAGCGCCTGCCAGAACCCCGGCCAGACGAACCACGGAAACAGCAGCAGCGGCAACAACGGCAGGTACCACCAGAACGGCCGCCGGTGGGCGAAAGACTCGACCATGCGATTCGCGGTCTGACCCCAGAAAATCGCGTTGCGATAGGCCTCGCCCCCGGCCATGCCGGCCGGGATCGCCCACGCCAGCGCAATGGCAGCCCCCAGCAGCACCGCCAGCACGACCCCGCCGAACCAGCGGCGCCACCGCATGCCCGGGTTCCACCACGGCGCCAACACGGCGACCGGCAGCAGGTTCAGCAGGATGACCGGGCCCTTGGTCAGCACGCCCATGCCGATCGCGATCCCCAGCATGACGAAGCCGCGCCGCTTGCCATCGGCGGCGGCGAGTATGCCGTGCATACCCAGCAGCACCCAGAACGCCAGCATCACGTCGAACATGACCGAGGTGGAAAAGACGATCCACAGCAGCGCGCTCACCAGAATCAGCGCGGCCTGCCCGCCGAGGCCGGCGCGCTGCGGCCACAGGCGGCGGGCGAGCAGATAAGCCAGCAGCAGCGCGCCGGCAGAAAACAGCGGCAGCACCAGCCGCGGCCACCAGTCGGTGACGCCGAACAGCGCCCAGCCCGCATGGAACATCCAGAACATGAAAGGCGGCTTGTGGCTGTAGGGTTCGCCATTCTTGAACGGCACCAGGAAGTCGCCGCGCAGCCACATTTCCCACGCCGCGCTGACGTAGCGCGTTTCGTCGATCGGGATCAGCGGCCGCGTCAGCAGGGCCACCGCGGTCAGCGCCGCCAGCAGCAGCAGGCTCAGCAGCAACAGGCCGCGCCCGTCATTTCGATAGGGATTCACGCGCAACTCCTGTGTCAGTTTCGTCCAGCGCGGCGTCGACCTGATCATCGAGGCTCTGGCCATGCCGGAAATGGCGATAGAGATAGGCCCCCAGCGCCCCCGAAACCAGGAACAGGCCGATGGCGAGCGCGAGCTTCAGGGCGGGCGCGATGTGAACGCCGCTGCCGACCAGCGCGAACACCAGTGTCTGCGGCAGGTAGCCGAGCAGCGTGCCGAGGAAAAAATGCGCGGGGCGGATACTCGAAATGCCGGCCGCCAGATTGGTCAGCAGGTTGCTTCCCACCGGCAGCAGCCTGATCAACACCGTCATGGAAAACGGATGGTCGTGGATGAAGCGGTCGAAACGGCCGGCGCGCTCGCCCAGCCGCGCACGCAGCAGGCCTTTGCCGAAGAAACGCGCGTAAACGAAGCTCAAGATGCAGCCCAGAAGCGCCGCCAGCGTACCCAGCAGCGTGCCCAGCCCCACGCTGAAGGCGTAGCCGCCGAGAAAAGCGATGATCTGCCGCGGCAGGCCGATGGCGGTGAATACGCCGCCCATCAGCAGAAACAGCAAGGCGCCGTTGACTCCGTGACCGCGCACCCGTGCGTCGATCCAGGCCTCGTTGACGCTGTTGCCGAGATCGCTGGCGTTGAACAGGTAACCCAGCAGCGCCAGGCTCAACATCAGCGCCAGGCCTTTGACGATGACGCGCGCTTTCATCGCGGGCGCGACAATCCCGGTTTCGCCTCTGCGCTGCCGCACCAAAGCGATGGCTGCAGGATCCGGCGCGCAGGCGCGTCCCGCTGCGTCGGCTGCATTGCGAGGCGCCGGCGGCGCAGGCGTGAGATCAGGCTTGCCACGGACTAAAGATCGGCGTCGGGCTCGATCGCCGGCAGGCGCACCCGCCGCTGCAGCCAGGCGACGCCAAACAGGTCGACGATGCCTACCCACAGCCTGTTGTGCACGCCATATTTCGAACTGCCGCGCTCGCGGGCACGGTGACGGACCGGAACCGATACCACCGCGCCGCCGTTGCGCATCACCAGCGCCGGGAGGAAGCGGTGCATGTGGTCGAAGTTGGGCAAC
>NZ_MKUG01000184.1 GCF_001897685.1 Thiobacillus sp. 65-1402 | reverse complement strand
ATAAATACTCCATACCACCCCCTCCATAGCAGCCTGGAGGGGGTGGGCGTATTCGATTTCCCCAAAACCATCCGGACTGCGCCAGCAACTGCTGATCTGGAAAACCTGATCTATCCGGACAAGCTGCTTCCCGGCGAGAAACAGACCGCACGGCAGATTCTGCACGGCAGCCCCAATCCTCAACTCATCCTCGACGAGCTGGCAGGCCAGATGCAGGACGGCCACGTCAAAAATGCGATCGGCTACCTGCGAACCCTGAAAACCAGACAACAGGCCGGGACATTTGAGGCTGAGTACGCCCATCGGGTTGAAGCAGATCGAAAGCGCCGGCAGGAAATACTGGAACAGCGAAAGCGCCTGATCGTTGAGCCACAAACACAGTTTGCGACAAACCGGGATTCTGCCCGGATCAAGCTGACCGAACTGCGTCAGACCATTTGGGGAAAGAAATGACCAGAGCCACGGCTACAGGAAGTGAGGGTGATGGTAGTGCCATCACCGAAACAGGCAACCGCAAGGTGGCGCAGCAGGAAGTGAGAGTGATGGTAGTGCCATCACCGAAACAGGCAACCGCAAGGTGGCGCAGCAGGAAGTGATGACTTATAGACGGAGACTTTGATGGCAACACCGAAATCGAAAATCAAGTTCCCGACCTCGGCGGATTCGCCGTTCGAGGATGGGTACGACATTGCTGGAGAGCGAGATGCTCTGAAGGATTTAGTCGAGGCAGATGAACCGTACGAGAAAGATCCTCGTTGGGAGCGTTTTATGGATCTGCTCGAAAGGGAAGAGCGCCTGCGGCAGGAACAGGCTAATCGCCAGCAACGCCAATACGCTGACCCGATCGTTCCCGATCATGAAGCACGTGCACTGAAGGCAATCGGCAGCCTCGTTGCTGATGAGACTGATGTGATGGCAATCCATACCAAGGAGGCCTACCGACTGTTTATCGGCAGGACGCGTGATGAAAGCCCGCGCGGCTACGGAATCACCAGCGGGAAGAAGGTTGCAGCAGTGCTCCGGTCAATCTGGAATCTGTCGGCCAATGACAATCCCTATGCAGACTGGATTCTGGTGCAGGTGACGGATCGGGTCGGCGAACTGCGCCAACAGCTTGAGCATGCCGGAAAGCATTTCCAGGACGACCTGGACAAGTTGCAGGCGCGTGGTCTTCGCGTGTCCGTATTGAAGAGTCGTGCGCCAGTGGCAGTGGAACTGGGTTTCCGCAGTCCCTACGGCTACATGATCGTGGATCTGATCCTGGACTTTGACTGGTATGCGCGTGTGGTCAAGACGATGGTGCAGAAGAATCGTCTGGGCGACATCGAAGGGAAGGAAGACTTGTACCACATGACCAAACGGATTCGGGCGTTGTTCGAGTCCACCTTGCCCTATCAGAAGTATCTCCTCCGTGAGGAACTGCGCCTGCTATCCAGGAGCGATTTCCTCCCTGGCGCCAGCGATGAATCAAGAAAACGGGTTGAAGCTGCGGTAGGGATATTCGGGGCTGTGCCGCAACCGATCTTCACTGGTGAAGTGCGACCGCGTCATAGCCGTCGTCGGGCGGATGTGAGTGAGGCAGAGATGCGATTGCTGGTGGATGTGGCGCAGGGGAAAGTGGATACGGCCGGAAGTGATCTGAGCCAGGAAAACACTCTCCTATGAGCGGTTTGTCATCAATCCAGATGGATAAAAGGCCTTTTAAGGGTAAGGGAGCGGATGAGTGGTTGGCGCGGCTCCATCGTGACTACCGGAAGGTCGTATTTGAGATGGAGGAATTGTCCGAGCACTCAAAGCGTGCCGCAGGCAATGCCTGGTACGTGTATCTGCATCACCGGAAATCGACTGGGCAACGCTTCCTGATGTGGCGCAGCTTTGGCGTGAAGCATGTCCACCTGACATGGGACAGCATCCAGCCCACGCTGGGCCGAATGACACGATCACAGCAGGACTGGTTTGAGGAGGTCAATGCGGCAGTACGGTTGCTGAATGCGAAGGAGGTCGTGACCAGGAAGGCAATACGCATGGCACAGGAACTGAACATTGAGGATTGAAGCAATGAAGTGGGTACGCCACCCCCTGGCGTGGGTTTTTTAATCAACTGAAGGAGAAGAGGCAATGAGCAATGAATTTCGTGGCACGGGCAATTTGGGCGACAACCCCACGTTGAAGACCGTCCTGGTCAAGGGCGAGGATCGAAAGGTCGCAGAGATTCGGGTTTTCTTCGACGAATATAAGCCGGATGGTCAGGGCGGTTTCGAGCAGTCCGGCGGGTTCTGGATGAATGCTTCGGTGTGGGACAAGCGCGGCGAGGATGTTGCCCAGCACCTGCGCAAGGGGGCGCGTGTGCATGTCGCCGGCCGCCTGGCCGAGCAGGAATGGACAGACAAGGAATCTGGCGAAGTGCGGAAGACGATGCAGCTCAATGCCGACGATGTCTATCTGTCGCTGTCTCGTCTTGAGGAAGTGAAATTCAGGCCAAAAGCGCAGGAAGTGGGTGCTTGATGCGAACAGTCCCCTCTTTGCTGCTTTCATCAGTGCTCATGCTCAATTCCTCAGCATTTGCTGCTGAGAGTCACGAGCTGATGATGTGCAACACCTATTCGGGTGGCGGAGGTGTCAGCGTCAAGGGCAGAACCCTCAAGTGCGAAGGCGAACCGGATGCTCGCGGCTACAGTAAATACTTGACGACGAGTCTGACGGACCTGTACGGCCAGGGTTGGAGGGTTGAGTCCATGTCGGCCTACCCAGCGAGCTCGTCTGGGGAGGCGACGGTGATTTTCCTGCTGAACCGGACAACGACATCCGGCCCCGCATTACCTGCCCAGAAATAGGAGGCTTCATGAGACATCCAACCCAGCCCGAGGAAAACATGATGGCAGCGGTGCTGCTATCGGTGTCGGAAGATGCGTGCCGGCATGGGATGGGCTCGGGATGTTTTCATGGGTTCAAGTTCAAGGCCATGAGGCTTGGGCGGCGTGGTCAGCCAGGTGCAATGGCAAGAGTGAAGATTGTGGTCAGTCAGGATGGCGAGGTGATCGAATCACGCTTACTCGATGTTCTGAATGAACCGTTGTAGGCCGCGGCTGGGTTGAGTCGAGGTTATGAGCCGGCACTATTTCAACACGACGTTTGAGGGTGACTCCGTTACCGTCATCTGGCATGAGAGCAACGTTGGTTCAGGGAGGTCATGCAGTGATAGACAAGAACTGGCAGGAAATTGCCCCGGATCCCGATTGGGTGCGGCAGGAAGTAGCCCGCCTGGATGAGGCAGTCGATGAATTTGCCGATGCCATGAAGGCGAAGCTCTCGCAGAAAGCGCATGAGGGCTGGACCGGCTGGGACAAGCCTGAATCAGGCATCAAGATATGGAATGCCATGCTTGCCCAAGGCGCTGCGGTAACGCTGGCCCGTGGGCAGGAAGTGGATATTGCATATTGCCAATCTGGCGATGATGCTATGGCGGATCAATGGGAGGGTGGAATGAATCCCCTTGCGATCTTGGGCCCGATGTTTTTGGCCGTGTTGGCATCTCTCATTGATACGCCTGCGTTTTTCAGGATGGCTTGAGTGAAGCTCTACCTTTGCGAAAAACCTTCACAAGGCAGGGAAATCGCCAGCCACATCGGTGCTCGGACACGCGGGGATGGATGCATTACTGGTAACGGTGTGTCGGTAACCTGGGGTATCGGCCACCTGGTTGAACAGGCGAAACCGGAGCACTACAACCCGGCATTGAAATTCTGGGACATCGCGCACCTGCCTGTACTGCCGGATGAGTGGCACATGGAGGTGAAGCACCAGACCCGTGATCAGTACAAGATCGTCTCGAAGCTGTTGAAGCAGGCAACTGAGGTTGTCATTGCCACCGATGCCGACCGTGAGGGCGAAGTGATCGCACGGGAGCTGATGCAACTGAACGGCTACCGCGGCAAGGTTTCGCGCCTTTGGCTTTCAGCGTTCGACGATGCGTCGGTGAAGAAGGCTCTGGCAAACATCTTGCCGGGCGAGAAGACGCTGACGATGTATTTCTCCGGGATGGGCCGAAGCCGGGCGGACTGGCTGGCCGGGATGAATCTCACCATGGCCTTGACCAAGGCGTTCGGTGCCGGCGGCAAAGACGGAACCTTGCATTGTGGTCGTGTGCAGACGCCTGTGCTGGCTTTGGTGGTGCGGCGCGAACGGGCCATCGCCGCGTTCGTTCCAAAGTCGCACTTCGGGGTCAATGCGACCTTTCTGATGAACGGAGCATCCGTACCGATGGCCTGGGTTGCGCGAGCGGTGCTGCTCGACGATGAGGGGCATCTCGTCGACCGCGGAAGTGCAGAAGCGGTGGTCAAGCAGGTCGCAGGGCAGGCCGGGAAGGTGAGCCTTGTCGAGACGACACAGGAACGCGAAGTCGCGCCGTTGCTGTTCAGCCTGGGATCGCTTCAGCGGGAGGCCTCGGCGCGCTTCGGTATGAAGGCGCAGGCCGTACTCGATGCTGCGCAGGCACTTTACGAGAAACACAAGGCGACATCGTATCCACGAACGGATTGCGAATACCTGCCGCGCTCGATGCTGGCCGAATCGAAAGAGACGCTGCAGGCTATCGCCGGAGCGAAGCCCGAGCTGGCAACACTGACCACGGTTGCCGAGTCGGCGCTCAATGGTGCCGATGAGCGTTCCCGGGGCAGGGCCTTCAACGACAAACAGATCACTGCCCACCACGCGATCATTCCGACGCGAAACCCGAACATCGATGTGTCGGCCATGACGCCGACCGAGCGGACAGTCTTTGACATGGTTTGTCGACGGTATCTGGCGCAATTCCTGGGGGATTACCAGTACAGCAAGACGGTGATCGAAGTGATCTGCGAGGCAGAGAAATTCAGGGTGAGCGGCAAGACGCCGCTGGTCCCCGGCTGGCGGCAGACCCTGCCCGAGGCGACGAAAGCACCCACGGACAAGGACGATGACCAGGAGGAGGCGGTAAC
>NZ_MKUG01000183.1 GCF_001897685.1 Thiobacillus sp. 65-1402 | reverse complement strand
CGCCGACCGCCACGTTGGCGATCCAGCCCATCTGGGCGTCGGTCTTCATGACCATGCTCGCCAGCCAGCCGACGATGCCGCCAATGATCAACGAGACGATCCAGCTCATGGTGTTCCTCCCTTGAGGGTCGAAATTCAAATTTCGCGTGCGCGCATTTCGCGGGGTCAGCGCATGGCCGTCGCCGTTCAGGTCGAGCATCGAGGCGAGTCCCGCAGCCTGAAGAATCCCATGGTCACTCCTTTGCAGCTTGGTGGGACGCCATGCCCTGCAGAATCGCATACCGCCTTGCTTCACTGTAGCAAAGATGGATCGGACGATTGGCCGGCCTGTGCGTTTGGGGCAGATCCTGCCCGGTTGCTGGCGGCCAGCCTGCCGCAGCCGACCCTGGCCACCGTGCTACCATCCCGCCCGCCATGCGAATCCCCCAACTCCGACAACGTCTGCGCGACCTCGGCGCTGCGCCCTGCCACGAGGGGCGCGTGCTGCGCGCCTGGGCGCAGGGACGCTCGCTCGACAACAAGCGGCGGCGCGCCGAGGACTTCCTGCCGCTGGCGGTGCGCAACGATCTGCCCGGCCTGTTCGACGAGCTGCGCGGACTGGCGCGGGTGCATGCCGAGCATCCCGGCGAGGATGGCTCGGCGCGCCTGCTGGTGGCACTGGCCGACGGTCAGACGGTGGAGGCCGTGCTGCTGCCGCGCGACGGCGTGTGCGTGTCGACCCAGGTCGGCTGCGCGGTGGGCTGCGTGTTCTGCATGACCGGTCGCGCCGGCTTGCTGCGCCAGCTCTCCAGCGCGGAAATCGTCGCCCAGGTGGTGCTGGCCAGGAGCCGCTGCCCGGTGAAGAAGGTCGTGTTCATGGGCATGGGCGAGCCGGCCCACAACCTGGACAACGTGCTGGAAGCGATCGGGCTGCTGGGGGTCGAGGGCGGCATCGGCCACAAGAATCTGGTGTTCTCGACCGTCGGCGACCGCCGCGTGTTCGAGCGCCTGCCGCAGTCCGCGGTGAAGCCGGCGCTGGCGCTCTCGCTGCACACCACCGATCACGAATTGCGCCGCCGCCTGCTGCCGAGGGCGCCCGACATCGCGCCGGACGAACTGGTCGAGCTGGGCGAGGCCTACGCGCGCCGCACCGGCTACCCGATCCAGTATCAGTGGACGCTGCTCGAAGGCATCAACGACAGCGAGGCCGAGCTGGACGGGATTACGCGGTTGCTGGCCGGCAAGTACGCGGTGATGAACCTGATTCCCTACAACAGCGTCGACGGCTTCGATTACCGCCGCCCGAGCTGGGAGCGCGCCGCCGAGATGGCGCGCCGCCTGCATGTGCGAGGCGTGCTGACCAAGCTGCGCCACTCCGCGGGGCAGGATGTGGAAGGCGGCTGCGGGCAGTTGCGGGCGCGGGCGCTGGGCGTGGCTGTGCCCAGCGTCGTTCAGGCATGAGCGCCAATACCATCCGCGCCCGCGTGGCCTTCTCGTTCAAAGGCGAGACCCACGAACTCGATTCCGTCATCGACCTGGATGGCCGTCTCGGCGAGCCGGGCGAGGCGCCCAATTTCCATCAGTTGCTGGCCAGGGCGGCTGGGATCGATCCCTACTCGTACCTGTATGAAGTGCTGGAGTCGCACGAGATCGCGTTCTCGGATGCAACCGGCGCGGCGGCGCAAAGCTGCCACGAAGGCCGGTTCGACTGGGCCCGATTCGAGCGTGACTGCCGCGAGGAGCAGGACTGGCAACGGGTCAGGGCCGTCGCGCAGCAGACGCTGGGCGCGCGCGACCTGGACGCCGAGCCGGAACTGAAGGCCGCCCTGCTGGCCGTCTATCGGGCCGGGAAGGCGGGCGGGTAAGCCGAACGGAAGGGACGGGCCGCGCCGTTTCGGCAAGCCCTCGTTTATCCACCGCGATTTCTATACTGGGAATCGGCCAGGGAGCAGCGGGATGGACGGAGGGACGGGAAATGGCCAAATGGATATTCGAACCGGGACACTCCGCCGCGGAGTTTGCGGTGCGGCACATGATGGTGTCGCACATGCGCGGGCTGTTCAAGAAGGTGCATGGCAGCCTCGACTTCGATCCGGACAGTCCGGCGGACGCCGCCGCAGTCGAGGCCACGATCGCGGCGGCGGGCATCTGGACGGGCGACGATGAGCGCGACGCGCACCTGCGCGGCCCGGATTTTTTGAATGTGGCGACGCATCCCGACATCGTCTTCCGCAGCAGCGAGGTGCGCTGCGTGGGCGAGGCCGATTTCAGGGTCGCGGGCGATCTCAGCCTCTGCGGGGTGAGCCGTCCGGTCGTGCTGGCCGCGCATTTTCTGGGCCGCTGGCAATGCCCCTACTGGGAGGGCGACAGGGATCTGGGGCCGACGCGCCGCATCGGCTTCGTCGCCACCGCTGCGATCAACCGCCACGACTTCGGCGTGAGCTGGAACGCGCCCCTGGCGCGCGGCGGCATGGTCGTCGGCGACGAGGTCGCGATCACCCTGGACGTCGAGGCCATTCTCGAATCCGACATGCAGCGGATAGCCGGGATGCGGGGGGAACGCTGAGCGCCGGATCGATGCAGCGGGATCAGGCGTCCGCCATCCGGCAGGACGGGGTTGGCCGGCATGGTCCAGGCCCTCCCGATCGAAACCCGCGATGGGGGCGTTTCAACGGGATCGGGTCTCGCCGTTCGGGAAACCGGGCTCAGCCCTTCAGCTTCGAAAACGCCGCCGCCATGGCGCCGTCCATCGCGGGCGCCCGGTTCGGTTTTCCGCCCGCCTGCTTGCCCTGGCCGCGAGGGTCGCGCGGCGGCCGCTGTGCCGCTTGCGGCTTGTCGGCCGCCGGCCCTGACGCATCCGTCAGCCGCATCGTCAGCGCGATGCGCTTGCGCTTGCCGTCCACTTCCAGCACTTTCACTTTCACGATCTGCCCGGCCTTGACCACGCTGTGCGGATCCTTGACGAAGCTGTTGGACAGCGCGGAGATGTGCACCAGGCCGTCCTGGTGCACGCCGATGTCGACGAAGGCGCCGAACGCCGCGACGTTGGTGACGACGCCTTCCAGGATCATGTCGGGCTTGAGGTCGGCGAGCGTTTCCACGCCTTCCCTGAAGCTTGCCGTGGTGAACTCGGGACGCGGGTCGCGGCCGGGTTTTTCGAGCTCCCGGAGGATGTCGCTGATGGTGGGGAGGCCGAATTTCTCATCCGTGTATTTCGCCGGGTTGAGCGATTTCAGGAGATTGCCGTTGCCGATCACGCCCTTGATGTCCTGCTTGATGTCGGCGAGGATGCGCTGCACCAGCGGATACGATTCGGGGTGGACGGCGGAGGCGTCGAGCGGGTCGGCGCCGTCCATGATGCGCAGGAAGCCCGCCGCCTGCTCGAAGGTCTTCTCGCCCAGGCGCGGCACCTCGCGCAGCTCGGCACGGCTGGCGAACCGGCCTTTGCTATCGCGGTAGGCGACGATGGCCTGCGCCACGCTGGCGGAGAGGCCGGAGACGCGCGCAAGCAGCGGCACCGACGCCGTGTTCACATCCACGCCGACGGCGTTGACGCAGTCCTCCACCACCGCATCGAGCGAACGCGCCAGCTGGAACTGGCTGACGTCGTGCTGGTACTGGCCGACGCCGATCGATTTGGGATCGATCTTCACCAGCTCGGCCAGCGGGTCCTGCAGGCGGCGCGCGATCGATACCGCGCCGCGCAGCGAGACATCCATGTCGGGCAATTCGCGCGAGGCGAATTCGGACGCGGAATACACCGAGGCGCCCGCCTCGGACACCACCACGCTGGTCAGCCTCAATTCGGGGCGCAGCTTGATCAGGTCGCGCGCCAGCTTGTCGGTCTCGCGCGACGCGGTGCCGTTGCCGATGGCGATCACCGCCACGCGGTGCTTCTCGGCGAGCTTCGCCAGCGTGTGCAGCGAACCGTCCCAGTCGTTCTTCGGCGGGTGCGGATAGATCACCGCGGTGTCGACTGCCTTGCCGGTCTCGTCCACCACCGCCACTTTCACGCCGGTGCGGATGCCGGGGTCCAGCCCCATGGCGGCGCGCGGCCCGGCGGGGGCGGCGAGCAGCAGATCCTTGAGGTTGCGCGCGAACACGTTGATCGCTTCGGTTTCGGCGCGGGCGCGCAGCGCACCCATCAACTCCAGCTCCAGATGCATGAAGCTCTTCGCGCGCCAGGTGAAGCGCACCGTGTCCATCAGCCAGTGGTCGGCGGGGCGGTTCAGATTCTGGATGCCGAAGCGGCTGGCGATGCGCGTCTCGCAGGGATTGTGCGGCGCGCTCCAGGCCGGCCGCTCTTCTTCGCTGTCGAGGCGCAGCCGCACCTCCAGCATGTCCTCGCGCCGCCCGCGGAACAGCGCCAGCGCGCGGTGCGATGGGATGGTGCCGAGCGTTTCCGAATAGTCGAAGTAGTCGGCGTACTTTTCCGCTGCCGCTTCCTGGCCCTCGCGCACTCTGGATTCGACGACGCCGTGTTCCTGCACGTATTCGCGCAGGGATTGCAGCAGGCCCGCATCCTCGGCGAAGCGCTCCATCAGGATCTGCCGCGCGCCGTCGAGCGCGGCCTTGGCGTCCGCAACGCCGGGGTTGTCGCCCTGCTCGGTGGTGAAGGGAGCGCGCAGATACGCCGCTGCTGCTGCTTCGGGATCGAGCGTCGGGTTGGCCAGCAAGGCATCCGCCAGCGGCTCCAGCCCTGCCTCCTGCGCGATCTGCGCCTTGCTGCGGCGCTTCGGCTTGTAGGGCAGATAGAGGTCTTCCAGCTGCGCCTTGTCCGGCGCCAGCGAGATCGCCTTCAACAGCTCCGGCGTCATCTTGCCCTGTTCGGCGATCGATTCGACGATGGCCGCGCGGCGCGCTTCCAGCTCGCGCAGGTAGCGCAGCCGGTCTTCCAGCAGGCGCAGCTGGGCGTCGTCCAGGCCGCCCGTCGCCTCCTTGCGGTAGCGCGAGA
>NZ_MKUG01000182.1 GCF_001897685.1 Thiobacillus sp. 65-1402 | reverse complement strand
TCTGGTCGCGTCCGGTGAAGTAGCCCAGCTTGGAGGGGTCGGTCGCACGGATTTCCTCCAGGCGGTCGGTCAGCACGTCGAGCGCCTGTTCCCAGGAAATCGCCTCGTAAATGCCCTCGCCGCGCTCGGTGCCCGGTTTGCGCATCAACGGCTGGGTCAGCTTGGCGGTCGAATACTGCTTCATGATCCCGGCCGATCCCTTGGCGCACAGCACGCCCTGGTTGGTGGGATGATTGCGGTTGCCCTGGATGAAGCGGACCTTGTTGTCCTCCAGCGTCACCTTGATGCCGCAGCGGCAGGCGCACATGTAGCAGGTGGTGTACTTGATTTCCTGCGCGTCGTGATTTTCGAGTTTTATCTTGGCGTTCATGCGGTCTCTAAGTTCAAAATCGTCCCCACGGTTCCACGCTGGAACCGCGTCTTTTCCTGCCCGGATATACACACTAGGTGACTGCTGGAAGCAGCGCCAGCGCATCGGCACTGGATGCTGCGGGGACGGCTATATATTAAACATTCCGAATATGCCGTTATTTTGCACTTCAAGCCCCCGGCATGGCAAGCAAAACGGCTGATGGTCTTATAAGACCATCTGATGAAAAACCCTTATTTATTACGGACTTAAGCATCCTGATTTCGTCTATCTTGCGTGCGCCGGCAACTCTGCCAATAGCGACTCGATCACCCGCAGCGCCTCCCCCTCGTCCCATTCGGTCGGCCCGGTCAGGACATAACGTACGCGCCCCTCGGCATCCAGCAGGAAGGTGGTGGGCAGCGCAAACACTTTCCAGTGCTGGGTGTTGCTGCCATCGGGGTCAAGCAGAATCGGAAAGCCCAGTTTCATTCTGGACAAATAGGCCTTCACTTCTTCGGGCGTCTCGGCGCTGTCCAGCGCGACGATCGTCAGCGGCCGTCCGGCCATTTTCACCCGCAGCCGCTCCATTGACGGCATTTCACGCAGACAGGGCGGGCACCATGACGCCCAGAAATTGAGCAGCACCACCTTGCCGCGATAGTCGGCCAGCGTCCTGGGCGCTCCGCTCAGGTCGCGCGCCTTCAGTTCCGGCGCCGGTTGGCTGGCACGCGCCTCGAATCCGGCAGCTTGCGCGCCAGCCGTCAGCAGCAGACTCATCGCACACGTCGTCAGCAATCGTTTCATTTGCACCCCCAGGCATTCAATTCACGCAGCAGCATGGCATCCATGCGGCGGCTCTCCGCCACTTCAAATTCAGTCGGCGTTTCGCGCGCCCAGTAGCCTTCGCGCAGGCTTTCCAGAACGGTCGCGCTGACCGTCGCGCCGTGCAGCGCCAGATGATCCAGCAGTCCCGGCAACCAGGGGGTCGCAGCGGAGCGGCGCGGCTGCAGCACGCGCACCTGCAAACCGGCCAAGGTTCCCAGGTCGAGGTAATCCGGCGCGGCCAGCGGCTCCGCCGTCATGTAGAGATTCGGATACAGCAGCGCCACGCAGAGTCGCTGCCGCTCGGCCGGCTCGAGCGAGGCCGCGGCACGCAGCAACGGAACCGCAGCGCGCGCCACGGCGACGGCCACCACCCGCTTGCCACTGGCCTGTGCGGCGCGCAGCCAGTCGGCCATATCCCGTACCGGCACATCGTCCATGCTGCTCGGCAACTGCGGCAGAAAATAGGCGCTGGCGAGGTCGAGCGACCAGGTTTCCACGCCTTGCGCGGCCAGTTGCTGCGCAGCCTGCACCTCGGGCTCGGCGCGCCCGCGCTCGGATGCCACCCACAGCAGCAACTGTGTTCCCGTGGCCGGGAATTTCAGATGCTCCGGCATATCCGCCCGCGCAACGGACGAACATGCCCACACCCCCAACAACAGGAATCCGAAAAAGCGCATGAGACGGTTCGATTTTTCCACCCCGACATCATGCCGCGGTGCGAGGCGGGCGCAAGATGACGTTATGACCAGGCGCCCGCCGAAGGGGACGAACGCCAATGGCCGGAACGGCCGCCCTGTTTCTCCAGCAGCCTGATGTCCGACATCACCATGCCGCGATCCACCGCCTTGCACATGTCGTAGATCGTCAACAGCGCGACGCTGACGCCGGTCAGCGCCTCCATTTCCACCCCGGTCTTGCCGACGGTTTCCGCGGTCACCGTGCAGGCGATCCATGATTCCGCCTGGTCGTGGCTGAATTCCACGCTCACCCGGGTCAGTGCGATCGGGTGGCACAGCGGGATCAGCTCAGCAGTGCGCTTGGTCGCCTGGATCGCCGCGATGCGCGCAATGCCCAGCACGTCGCCCTTGGTTGCCTGGCCGTCCAGAATACGCGCCAGGGTATCGGGTAACATGTGGATCCGGCCGCCCGCCACGGCGACGCGCCGGGTGTCGTCCTTGCCCGCCACGTCGACCATGACGGCGCGGCCGCGTTCATCAAAATGGGTGAATTCGCTCATGACACAGGAACCTTGTTGACAATCCGCGCATCGTAAACGAAATGCCATTCCCAGCTCTCATCCTTCTTGCCTCCTGATGCTGCGCACCCTGCTCGCGATCGCCCTGGCCGTCCAGCCGGCCATTGCCGCCGACCTGCCCGATCTGGGCGAAGTGTCGCGGCAGTATTTTTCCGACCAGGAGGAGCAGACGCTGGGACGCGCCATCATGCGCGACGTCTACGCCGACCCGCGCTATCTCGACGACCCTGAGATCGAAAGCTATCTCAACCAGCTTGGCTACAAGCTGGTCTCCGTCAGCACCCGCAACCAGCGCGAATTCACCTTCTTCGTCGTCAACGATCCTTCCATCAACGCCTTTGCCATGCCGGGCGGCAACATCGGCGTGCATACGGGCCTGCTGCTCGCCGCGCAAAGCGAATCCGAACTGGCGGGCGTGGTTGCGCACGAAATCGCCCACGTCACCCAGGACCATATCGCGCGCATGGTCGCTTCGCAAAGCCAGAGCTACTGGCCGACCATGGCCGCGCTGGCGCTGGCGCTGCTGGCATCGCGCTCCAGCCCCAACGTGGCGGGCGCGGCCATCGCCACCACCCAGGCCTATTCCATCCAGAATCAGCTCAACTACAGCCGCGATTACGAGCGCGAGGCGGACCGCCTGGGTTACGACATGCTGAACCGCAGCGGCTACGACGTGCGCGGCATGAGCGGTTTTTTCAGCCGCCTGCAGCGCGCCAACCGGTTTTACGACACCAGCGCCCCGGCCTATCTGCGCACCCATCCGCTCACCACCGACCGCATCGCCGACATGGAATCGCGCAGCGAAACCGCGCCTTACCAACAGGTTGAGGACAGCCTCGATTTCCAGCTGGTGCGCGCCCGCCTGCGTGCGCAGGAAGACAGCGCCCAGGATGCCGTGCTGGCTGCGCGCAAGGCGCTCGATGAAAAACGCTACAACAGCGAAACCGCCGCCCGCTATGGCCTGGTTACCGCGCTGATCCGCGCGCGGCAGTTCAAGGACGCCGAGACTGAAGCGCAGAAACTCCCGTCCGGCAAAACCGGCAACCCGATGATCCAGCTACTGATTGCCCGCACCGCCCTGGCCGCAGGCAACCAGATGCTTGCCTTGCAGCGCTACCAGGCTGGCAGCCAGGCCTATCCCGGCTATCGCCCCTTGCAGTACGGCTACATCGGCGCATTGCTGGCGGCAGGTCGCAGCAGCGATGCGCAGGCCCAGGTCGACAGGCAACTGGCGCTGTATCCGCTCGACCGCCGCCTGTGGCGGCTCGCCGCCCAGGCCCACGCCCAGCAGGGGCACCGCTTGCTCAGCCATCGCGCGCAGGCCGAAGCGGCGGCATTGAGCGGCAACCTGGTCGCCGCCATCGAGCAGATCGCCCTCGGCATCAAGGCCGGCGACGGCAGTTTCCACGAAATGTCGGCGGCCGAGGCGCGGCGGCGCGAATGGCAGGAGATCGAAAAATCACAGCGGAAAAACTAGCAACGCGCGCGCAGCCCCACATCGGGCGGGGCTGGTAGGAAATTACCCTTCGATTTGCACGTAAAGATTCATGTCCGGCCTTGCATGCCAAAAACAAATTCCACTATGCTTGGTCCCATCCATAACTGGATAGCGTTCACTGCAGGGCATCCCCAAGCGGCAAGCGCTTTCATAACCATGTCAATAAACTTAGGAGGATGACTATGCGTAAGTTGCATCAAATAGCAACGGCCTGCGCGATCAGCGCCATCATGTTGTCGGGTACGGTGCTGGCACAGGCGGCCGCTCCCAAGGAGGAAACCGGCAAGGACATCGCGTTCAACCGTGCCAAGGGCAACTGCCTGGCCTGCCACGGCATGCCGACCGTGCCCGATGCGGAATCCACCGGAATGTATGGTCCGCCCCTGATCGCCATGAGCGCACGCTATCCCGACAAAGCCAAGCTACGTGCCCAGATCTGGGATGCGACCGTCGCCAATCCCTCCACCAGCATGATTCCGTTCGGCAAGCACGGCGTGCTGACGGAAGCCGAGATCGATAAAGTGACCGATTTCGTTTACGGTCTGTAATTACCCGCAGATTTTTCAACAAGGAGATATGCAAATGAATGCACTTCGTAGAAACGTACTGAAAGGCGCCGCAGGCGCAGGCACCGTGGCCATCGCCGTGGCCGCCGGCCTGCTGAAGCCCACCCAGGCGATGGCCGCCTGGAACAAGGCCGCCTTCGAGGCCAAGAACGTCGGCGACGCGATGAAGGGGCTCGGCGTGGCCGGCCCGGCCGACAGCAAGGAGATCGCCATCAAGGCGCCGGACATCGCCGAGAACGGTTCGGTTGTGCCGGTGGAAGTCACCAGCAGCATCGCCGGCACGACCAGCATCGCCATCCTCGCCGAAAAGAACGGCACCCCCCTGGTCGGTACCTACAACCTGTCGGGCGGCACCCAAGGCTACATTTCCACCCGCATCAAGATGGGCCAGACCTCGCTGGTTCGCGCGGTCGTCAACGCCGGCGGCAAGTCCTACACCGCGGCCAAGGAAGTCAAGGTCACCATCGGCGGCTGCGGCGGCTGATCCCCGGCCTGGCCAGACATCATTCGTTGAACTGAATTCTTTTTAGAAAGGAAAGCCAAATGGCTGAACCCATGCGTATCCGTGCCACCATGGCAGGCGACGTCGCCGACGTCAAAGTGTTGATGAACCACCCGATGGAAACCGGCCTGCGCAAAGACGCCAAAACCGGCCAGCTGGTGCCCGCCCACTTCATTCAGGACGTGACGGCCACCATCAACGGCGCCGCGGTGCTGAGCGCCGACTTCGGCACCGGCATCTCCAAGAACCCCTACCTGGGCTTCAAGGTCAAGGGGCCCAAGAAAGGCGACAAGGTCGTCGTCAACTGGGTCGACAACAAGGGCGACAAGAACTCCGCCGAGGCCACCATCGGCTAAATCAGGCAATACCCGAGCGGGGCAGCATGCCCC
>NZ_MKUG01000181.1 GCF_001897685.1 Thiobacillus sp. 65-1402 | reverse complement strand
GATCGGTGCGGGCGATGTGTTCTTCGGCGTGTTCTGGGTCACCCTGGCCTTGTACGCCTACATCCTGATGGGGCGCATCGAGGGACAGCGGCGTCAGCTCGATTACCGCAGCCGCTTCGATGCGCTGACTGGACTGCTCAACCGCCATGGCCTGCTTGCCGCAGCAGACAGCATCTTCGACAAGACGAATACGCGCAGCCCGGCCACCGTCTTGTTTGCCGACCTGAACCAGTTCAAGTCGGTCAACGACCGCTATGGCCACGGTGCGGGCGACCGCGTGCTGGCCGAATTCGCGCAGATATTCAGCGAATCGGCCGAGACGGGCGTGTGCGGACGCTGGGGCGGCGACGAATTTGTTGCTATCCTGCCGCTGCGCGAGGCCGCCGCCGTCCGCCAGATTTTCGAGCGCATCGAAGTGCGTACCGCAGCCTGGAGCCGCAGCAACGGCCTGCCGATGGCGGTGAGCCTGGGCGTCAGCCACGCCCCGCGCGACGGCCACGACCTGGTGACGCTGCTGTCGGTCGCCGACATCCATCTTTATCAAAGCAAGTCGCAACAGCCCGAAACGGCGGGTGCGTCTCCGAACTACAGGACTCTTGTCGATGAATCCGAAACTTCTTGAAATTCTTGTGTGTCCGGTCTGCAAAGGCCCGCTCGAATGGAAGAAATCCGCGCACGAACTGGTGTGCCGTGCGTGCCGCCTCGCCTATCCCATCCGCGACGACATTCCGGTGATGCTGCCGGAAGAAGCGCGTCCGCTCGACCCCGACGAAATTCACGGCAATTAGCGGCGACGCCCCCATGCATTTCCGCGTCGTCATTCCCGCGCGCTATGCGTCGAGCCGACTGCCGGGCAAGCCGCTGGCGGACATCGGCGGGCGCCCCATGGTGCTGCACGTGCTGGAGCGTGCCTTGCAGGCGGGCGCCGAATCGGTGGTGGTCGCCACCGACGACGCACGCGTGCAACAGGCGGTCGAGGCCGCCGGCTATCCGGCCCTGATGACCTCGCCGGCGCACCAGTCGGGCACCGAACGCCTGGTCGAGGTCGCCGAAACCCTGGGCTGGCCCGACGATGCCCTGGTGGTCAACGTGCAGGGCGACGAGCCGCTGATCGACCCGGCGCTGATCCGCGAAGCCGCGCGCCAGCTGGTGCTGCACGACGATGCGGTGATGGCGACGCTGGCGCATCCGATCCACGACCACGCCGACTTCGTCAATCCCAACGTCGTCAAGGTGGTGGCCGACGAAGCCGGCTACGCGCTGTATTTCAGCCGCGCGCCGATTCCCTGGCCGCGCGACGCGTTTGCCGAGCAGCAGACCATGCCGCACGAGCTCGGCGCGCTGCGCCACATCGGCCTGTACGCCTACCGTGCCGGTTTCCTGCGCACCTATGCCGGCCTTGCCAGCTCGCCGCTGGAACGCTGCGAGATGCTCGAACAGTTGCGGGTACTGTGGCACGGCCACCGCATCAGCCTCGGCATCACGCCCGTCGCACCGGCCCCGGGGGTCGATACGCCGGAGGATCTGGCGCGGGTCCGCGCGCTGTTTGCGGCTGCATAGCAGCCTCTTGAATCCGTCAATAAAATTTTTTAAGTTTTGCTTGACTCTCGCTTGGCTTAGGCTAGCGCGGTTTGGCACATTCAGATATCCATATCAAGGGAGATTAAGTAATGCGTTTGATTCTGTTGGGCGGCCCCGGCGCGGGCAAGGGCACGCAAGCCAATTACATCAAGGAAAAATACGGCATTCCGCAGATCTCCACCGGCGACATGCTGCGCGCGCAGATCAAGGCCGGAACCGAACTCGGCATGAAGGCCAAGGCCATCATGGACGCCGGCGGCCTGGTCTCCGACGACATCATCATCGGCATGGTGAAAGCCCGCCTGACCGAAGCCGACTGCAAGAACGGCTACCTGTTCGACGGCTTCCCGCGCACCATTCCGCAGGCTGAGGCGATGAAGGCCGCCGGCGTGCCGATCGACTACGTGGTCGAGATCGACGTCGCCGACGAAGAGATCGTCAAGCGCATGTCGGGCCGTCGCGTCCACGTCGCGTCGGGCCGCACCTATCACGTCGTGTTCAACCCGCCCAAGGTGGCCGGCAAGGACGACGTCACCGGCGAGGACCTGATCCAGCGCGACGACGACCAGGAAGAGACCGTGAAGAAGCGCCTCGACGTCTACCACGCGCAGACCGAGCCGTTGGTGAAGTACTACGGCGACTGGGCGGCACGCGGCGAAGCCGGCGCGCCCAAATACGTGAAGGTTTCCGGCGTCGGCAAGGTCGAAGGCATCCGCGATGCCATCTTCGCCGCGCTCGGCTGACTGAAACCAGGCCGACCGCTCCGATGCCGCAGCAGATCCCCCCGCCGACCGACACCGAACGCTGGATCGTCTCCAGCGCGGTGAAGGAGCGTTACGGCAGGGAAGTCGAGATCCAGGACGTCGAGACCGAAATCCGCCTGCACATCGACGACCGCGAACTGACGTTGTGCCCGGGCTTTTACTGGAACGAGCACGGCTGCCATTTCGTGCTGTCGAAAACCGGCGATTCGCGCTACCGCAGCATGTTCTTCTATCGCATCCGCGATCGCTTTTCCACTGGGCGCGAGGAATACGACGACATCGGCGACTGCGTCACCACGCTGTTGAAAATGCAGGCCGACGAGGAAGCCAAGCGCCTGGCCGAGGGCGAGACATCCGGCAACAGTTGATTATTCAAGCCAGCCTCGCCGCTGGCTTTTTGTCATGCAAAAAACCCTGTTTATTGCGTTGAATTAAAAGTCTAAGGAGACCACACCATGGCGAAGAAAATGAACGCCTTTTACGCGCAGTCCGGCGGCGTCACCGCGGTCATCAATGCGTCGGCCTGCGGCGTGATCGAAACCGCGCGCAAGCACAAGGACAAGATCGGCAAGATCTACGCCGGCCGCAACGGCATCATCGGCGCGCTGACCGAAGACCTGATCGACACCACCAAGGAATCCGCCACCGCCATCGCCGCGCTGCGCACCACGCCGTCGGGCGCGTTCGGCTCCTGCCGCTTCAAGCTGAAGTCGCTGGAAGCCAACAAGCGCGAATACGAACGCCTGATCGAGGTGTTCAAGGCGCACAACATCGGCTACTTCTTCTACAACGGCGGCGGCGACTCGGCCGACACCTGCTTCAAGGTCAGCCAGCTGTCCGAGGCGATGGGCTACCCGATCCAGGCCATCCACGTGCCGAAGACGGTCGACAACGACCTGCCGATCACCGACTGCTGCCCCGGCTTCGGCTCGGTCGCCAAGTACATCGCCGTGTCGACGCTGGAAGCCAGCTACGACGTGCGCTCGATGGCCAAGACCTCGACCAAGGTGTTCGTGCTCGAAGTGATGGGCCGCCACGCCGGCTGGATCGCCGCCGCCGGCGGCCTGGTCGAGGACCACGGCATTCCGGTGGTGATCCTGTTCCCCGAAATTGAATTCGACCAGAAGAAGTTCCTCGCCCGCGTCGACAAGCTGGTGAAGGAACACGGCTACTGCACCGTCGTCGTCTCCGAAGGCTGCCACTACCCGGACGGCAAGTTCCTCGCCGAGCAGGGCACCCGCGACGCCTTCGGCCACGCCCAGCTGGGCGGCGCCGCGCCGGTGGTCGCCAACATGATCAAGGACGCGCTCGGCCACAAGTTCCACTGGGCCGTCGCCGACTACCTGCAGCGCGCCGCGCGCCACATCGCCTCGAAGACCGACGTCAAGCAGGCCTACGAGCTCGGCAAGAAGGCGGTCGAGCTGGCGGTCAAGGGCCACAACTCGGTGATGCCGACGGTCGACCGCCTGTCCGACAAGCCCTACAAGTACAAGATCGGCATGGCCGACCTGAAGGACGTTGCCAACGTTGAAAAATTCATGCCGCGCGACTTCATCACGAAAGACGGCTTCGGCATCACCGACAAGTGCAAACGCTATCTGACGCCGCTGATCCAGGGTGAGGACTATCCGAAGTACAAGGACGGCCTGCCGGTGTACGTGACGCTGAAGAACGTGGCGGTCGCGAAGAAGCTGGCGGCGTTCAAACTCTGAGAGGGGCCAGGGACTAGGAGCTAGGGATTAGGGGAGTTTGCGCGGGCCACGCCCGCGCCTTGTTTGAAAGGTGCGGTGTAGCCGCACGAAACCCCCTGGCCCCTAGGCCCTAAATCCTAGCCCCTACAAAAATGACCTTAGACAAAGCCCGCCAACTGCTCAAAGTACAAGCCGACTTCGGCGGCTTCTACAACGGCAATTCAGCCAAGCTGATCTTGTCCGAAGTGCAGCGCGAGCACGGGCAGGCAGCGGTCGATCAACTGATCGTCGAGCTGCAGCTCGACCGGGTGTTCGGGTTTGAGCCGGGCACGCGTTTCGAGGGTGGCCTGGCAATGGGCAAGTGAGTGAAACGGCAGCGCGAGCTGCCGTTTTGTTTTGTGTAATTAAGCCATAGGGAGGAAAAGCAATGCAGATGGAATTGGTGTGGATTTTGGCCAGCGCAATACTGGCCTTGCTGTACGGGGTGGCATCGATCGGCTGGATCCTGAAGAAGCCCGCCGGCAATGCGCGCATGCAGGAAATCGCGCTGGCGGTGCAGCAGGGGGCGCAGGCGTACCTGAACCGCCAGTACACCACCATCGGCATGGTGGGCGCGGTGCTGTTTGTGGCCTTGTGGCTGGCGCTTGGCAGCCACACCGCGATCGGCTTCCTGATCGGCGCGGTGCTTTCCGGCGCGGCGGGCTACATCGGCATGAACGTGTCGGTGCGCGCCAACGTGCGCACCGCCGAAGCGGCCTCGCATGGCCTGAACGCCGCGCTGAACGTCGCCTTCAAGGGCGGCGCCATCACCGGCATGCTGGTGGTGGGGCTGGGTCTGCTGGGCGTGGCCGGCTACTACGCCGTGCTGACCATGATGGGATCGAGCAGTGAGGAAGCGATCCATGCGCTGGTCGGGCTCGGCTTCGGCGGCTCGCTGATTTCCATCTTCGCGCGTCTCGGCGGCGGCATCTTCACCAAGGGCGCCGACGTCGGCGCCGACCTGGTGGGCAAGGTCGAGGCGGGGATTCCCGAGGACGACCCGCGCAACCCGGCGGTCATCGCCGACAACGTCGGCGACAACGTCGGCGACTGCGCGGGCATGGCGGCCGACCTCTTCGAGACCTACGCGGTGACCCTGATCGCCACCATGCTGCTCGGCGTGCTGATGGCGAGCCAGGCCGGCAGCGGCGCGGTGATCTATCCGTTGGTGCTGGGCGCGGTGTCGATCGTCGCCTCCATCGTCGGCTCCTTCTTCGTCAAGGCGCGCGAGGGCGGCAAGATCATGAACGCGCTGTACCGCGGCCTCGCCGTGGCGGGCGGCTTGAGCCTGATCGCCTTCTACCCGGTGACGACGATGATGTTCGGCGACGGCCTGGCGATGAACGACGGCTCGGTCATCCCGGCGATGAACCTGTATTACGCCGCGCTGATCGGTCTCGGCCTCACCGCCGCGATGGTCGTCATCACCGAGTACTACACCGCCACCGAATACAGCCCGGTGCGCCACATCGCGCAGGCGTCGACCACCGGCCATGGCACCAACATCATCGCCGGCCTCGGCGTGTCGATGAAGTCCACTGCGGCGCCGGTGCTGGCGGTGTGCCTGGCGATCTGGGGTTCGTACGAACTGGCCGGCCTGTATGGCATCGCGATTGCCGCCACCGCCATGCTGTCGATGACCGGCATCATCGTTGCGCTCGACGCCTACGGCCCGATCACCGACAACGCCGGTGGCATTGCCGAAATGGCCGAGCTGCCGAGCGCGATCCGCGACATCACCGACCCGCTCGACGCGGTCGGCAACACCACCAAGGCCGTCACCAAGGGCTATGCCATCGGCTCGGCGGGCCTCGCCGCGCTGGTGCTGTTCGCGGACTTCACCCATGCGCTGGAAGCCAAGACCGGCGGCGTCACGATGTTCGACCTGTCCGACCACATGGTGATCATCGGCCTCTTCATCGGCGGCATGGTGCCCTATCTGTTCGGCGCCATGGGCATGGAAGCGGTGGGACGCGCCGCCGGTTCGGTGGTGGTCGAAGTGCGCCGCCAGTTCAAGGAAATCCCCGGCATCATGGCGGGCACCGCCAAGCCGGATTACTCCAAGGCGGTGGACATGCTGACCAAGGCGGCGATCAAGGAAATGATCGTGCCGTCGCTGCTGCCGGTGCTGGTCCCGGTGCTGGTCGGCCTGATCCTCGGGCCGAAGGCGCTCGGCGGCGTGCTGCTCGGCACCATCATCACCGGCATCTTCGTGGCGATCTCGATGACCACCGGCGGCGGCGCCTGGGACAACGCCAAGAAGTACATCGAGGAAGGCAACCACGGTGGCAAGGGCTCGGAAGCGCACAAGGCCGCCGTCACCGGCGACACCGTGGGCGATCCCTACAAGGACACCGCCGGCCCGGCCGTCAACCCGCTGATCAAGATCATCAACATCGTGGCGCTGCTGATCGTTCCGCTGATTGTCTGACCCATCGGGCTTCACCCCTGGCCGCCCTGCACGATATAGTGCAGGGCGGTTTTGTTTTGGGCGGGAACCCGCGGGCGTTTCGACCGCCTCAAAGCAAGCCACCTTTGGAGAACCCGGTTTGAAACCATTGCGCTTGAAACACTTGATCGCGGCCTGTGCCCTCGCACTGCCCATGATCGCCCACGCCGGCGGCATCGACCGCCTGAAGGCCTTTATCGCCGGCGCCAGGACCGCCGAGGCCGACTTCAGCCAGAGCGTCGCCGACAAGTCCGGCCGCGTCACCCAGCAGGCCAGCGGCAAGATGGCGTTCGCCCGCCCCGGCAGGTTCCGCTGGGATTACAGCACGCCGTACGAGCAGGTGATCGTCGGCGACGGCAGCAGGCTGTGGCTGTACGACGCCGACCTCGACCAGGTCACGGTCAAGCCGCTCGGCGACGTCATCGCCGGAACGCCTGCCGCGCTCTTGGCCGGCGACGACGCCATCGAAAAATACTTCAGCCTGAAAGACGCGGGGCGGAGCGACGGCCTGGAATGGCTGGAGGCCACCCCCAAAAACCGCGACACCACCTTCGAGCGCATCCGCATGGGCTTCAAGGGCGACGTGCTGGTGCAGATGGAGCTGTTCGACTATTTCGGCCAGCGCACCACGCTCAAGCTGTCGCGCTTTGCGCGCAACCCGTCCATCGCGCCGTCGCGCTTCACCTTCACCCCGCCGAAAGGCGCCGACATCATTGGCGACTGACGACCTTTTCCAGACCGCCGCGCCCGAACCCGCGCGCGACGACCCCCGCGCGCCGCTGGCCGAGCGCCTGCGCCCGCGCAGCCTGAATGACGTCGTCGGCCAGACGCATCTGCTCGGCCCCGGCAAGCCGCTCAGGCTCGCCTTCGATTCCGGCAAGCTGCATTCGATGATCCTGTGGGGGCCGCCCGGCGTCGGCAAGACCACGCTCGCGCGGCTCACCGCGCAGGCCTTCGGCGCCGACTTCATCGCCATCTCCGCCGTGCTCTCCGGCGTCAAGGACATCCGCGAGGCGGTCGAGCGCGCGCGCATGAACCAGACCATCGGCCGCACTACCATCCTGTTCGTCGACGAAGTGCATCGCTTCAACAAGTCGCAACAGGACGCGTTTTTGCCGCACGTCGAATCCGGCCTCTTCACTTTCATCGGCGCCACCACCGAGAATCCCTCGTTCGAGGTCGTCGGCGCGCTACTGTCGCGCGCCCAGGTCTACGTGCTGAAATCGCTCACCCCCGACGAGCTCGGCCAGCTGATGCGGCGCGCGCTGCAGGAGTTGCCGGATCTGAAGCTGGGGGAGGGCGTCGACAAGTTGCTGGCCGCCTACGCCGACGGCGACGCCAGGAAGCTCCTCAATCTGCTGGAACAGCTCGACACCGCCGCCCGCACCGCCAAGGTGAAGGAAGTCGACGCCGGTTTCGTCGAGAACGCGCTGGCGCAGTCGCTGCGCCGCTTCGACAAGGGCGGCGAAGCCTTCTACGACCAGATTTCCGCGCTGCACAAAAGCGTGCGCGGCTCAGACCCCGACGCCGCGCTGTACTGGCTGGTGCGCATGCTCGACGGTGGCGCCGACCCGCGCTACCTCGGCCGCCGCTTGATCCGCATGGCTTCGGAAGACATCGGCCTGGCCGACCCGCGCGCGCTGCGCCTGGCGCTCGACGCGGTCGAAACCTACGAACGCTTGGGCTCACCCGAAGGCGAGCTCGCGCTGGCCGAAGCCTGCCTCTACCTCGCCTGCGCGCCCAAGAGCAACGCCGCCTACGTCGCCTACAACGCCGCGCGCGCCTTCGTGCAGTCCAACCCTTCCAACGACGTTCCCATCCACCTGCGCAACGCCCCCACCAAGCTGATGAAGGAACTCGGCTACGGCCGCGCCTACCGCTACGCCCATGACGAGCCCGAGGCCTACGCCGCCGGCGAACGCTACTTCCCCGACGACCTGCAGGAACAGCAGTTCTACGCGCCCACCCCGCGCGGGCTCGAAGGCAAGATCGCCGAGAAGCTGGCGCATCTGAAGAAGCTCGACGAGGAGACGGGGAAGTAGCGCGTAACGACGAGGCAGCGCAGGGCTTGCCTTAAATGAAGTCGCAATACCGATCCGGTTCATCACGACACCGTGCTTAAAAAGATTAAAGCCCGGGATCTTCTGCCGGGCATCATCCGCGCCCGCCCTTGGCAAACCAGTACGCTTATCCGCCCCGGCGTTGCAAAAAGTCCATAAATGGACTATTTTAATTAGAATAGTTCGAAGCGATACTTACGTGGAGGCGTGATGCAAAGCACGGCCAATGCCGCCAAGCTCCAGAGCAAGCCGAGCAGCCGCGAGCTGTCCGCTGCCGGTCTGCGCGCGTTCTTCAATATCGCGCGCGACTGGGGCCTGAACGCCGATGCGCAGATGGTGCTGCTGGGCGCGCCCGGCCGCTCGACCTTCTTCAAATGGAAGTCCGCCCCCGAGTCCGCCGACCTCAAGCGCGACACGCTCGAACGCCTGTCCTACATCCTGGGCATCTACAAGGCGCTGCAGATCCTGCTGCCAGCCGCCGATGCCGCCGACGCCTGGGTGAAAAAGCCCAACAGCGCGCCGCTCTTCGGCGGCAAGAGCGCGCTCGACCGCATGCTCGGCGGCAACGTCGCCGACCTGGTCGCGGTGCGCCAGTATCTCGACGCCCGGCGGGGCGGCTGGGCTTGAATTATCCGACCGCGCGGCTGAACTGGAACCCCGCCTTTCGTGTCATTCCCAGCCGTTATCCTGCGGTCGGCCTGTTCGAGCGCGTCGCCCGTGCCGAGGATTTCGACGCCCTCTATGCACTGGAGGCCATGACCAACGACCGCATCCGCGATGAAGTCGGCGAGATCAGCCTGGTCCCGCCCGACGAAAGGCTGTTCGGCCCCGGTAGCACCTGCATCATGGCCGCCTTCACCCATCTCAACCCGCACGGCAGCCGCTTCAGCGACGGCCGTTACGGCGTCTTCTACTGCGCCCGCAAGCGCGGCACCGCCATCGCCGAAACCCGCTACCACTCTACTTTGTTCATGCAGGCCACCGCCGAGCCGCCGATGCGCCTGCCAATGCGGCTCTACAGCGTGGAAGCGAAGGGCCGGGCGGTCGACCTGCGTGAGGCCAGCCAGCGCGACCCCCGCATCGTCGACCCCGACGACTACGCCTACGCCCAGGGCATCGGCCGCACCCTGCGGGCCGCAGGCGCGCTCGGCATCGTGTACCCCTCGGTGCGCCACCCCGGCGGCGAATGCCTCGCCGCCCTGCGCACCGGCATCGTGAAAAACTGCCTGCACGCCGCCTACCTCGAATACCACTGGAACGGGCAGGGCATCGATGCGGTGTTCGAGGTCAACCAGGTGCTGTGAGGGCAGGGCGGTTGAAATCGACGTGCATCCCGACAATCCACCGAACCTGGCCAGCGTTTGGGCTGGGCCCGTCGAAGCCCTGACAAGGGGACGCCCTGGTCTCCCGCGCTTTCCTGCCCCCATTGCTACACTGAATCAGCCCGTCAACGCACCCACGAGGAGTCCGCCATGAAAACCATCCTCAGCATCACACAGGCCGACAGCGGTTCCGGCGCGCAGCGCATCCCGGGATGAACGGGTTCGCCGCGCACTACGCGCTATTCCTGGCCGAGGCCGCCACCCTGGTGCTGGCCGCCATTGCGCTTGCTGCCGGGCTGGTCGCGCTGGCGCGCCGCAAGGGCAGGCACCCCGGCGCAATCCAGGTCACCGACATCAACCGCCAGCTCGAAGTCGCCGGCGACCGCATCGAGGCGGCGCGGCTGCCGAAGAAGGTTTTCAAAAACCTGGCGAAGCAGCGCAAGGCCGAGCACAAGGCGCGGCAGCAGGAGGAAGCCGGGCCGTGCAGCTACCTCGTCGACTTCAAGGGCGACCTCCGCGCCTCGGCCATCGTTGCGCTGCGCGAAGAGATCACCGCCATCCTCCAGGTCGCGAAACCGGGCGACGCCGTGCTGCTGCGGCTGGAAAGCCCGGGCGGCATGGTCAACCGCTATGGCCTCGCCGCCGCCCAGCTGCTGCGGCTGCGCGACGCCCAACTGCCGCTCACCGTCATGGTCGACAGCGTCGCCGCCAGCGGCGGCTACCTCATGGCCGCCGCCGCCGACAAGATCGTCGCCGCGCCGTTCGCGCTCATCGGCTCCATCGGCGTCATCGCGCAGCTGCCCAACTTCCACCGCTGGCTGCAGGCGCGCGACATCGACTGGGAACAGTTCACCGCCGGTCAATACAAACGCACCGTCACCGTGTTCGGCGAGAACACCGAAGCCGGCCGCGCCAAGCTGCGCGAGGAACTGGAGGAAATCCACGCACGCTTCCGCGAATTCGTGCACGAGCGCCGCCAGCTCGACATCGACAAGGTCGCCACCGGCGAAGCCTGGCTCGGCAGCCAGGCGCTGGAGCTGGGGCTGGTCGACGAACTCGGCACCAGCGACGAAGTCATCCGCCGCGCCTGCCAGCAGGGCAGGGTGTTGCAGGTGAGCTACCAGCGGAAGATGACGCTGCAGGAGCGGGTGAGGATGTCGGCGCAGGCGGCGTGGGACGGGATCTGGCAGCCGCCTTCGCCGCTGGGGTGATCATGTCCAGTCGATAAGCTGACGACCTATGCGAGAATCCCCTTGATAACAAATAAGGGGGTGTCTTGGCGCCACAGCCAGAACAACAAGCGAGGGGGAATATCGACTGGCTGCTGGAGGCGGCCGGTTGGCACGTCTGCGACGCCAGCGCCGCCAACATCCACGCCGCGCGCGGCGTCGCTGTCCGCGAATTCCCGCTCCCTGGCCACGGCTTCGCCGACTATCTGATGTATGTGGATGGCAAGGCGGCCGGCGTGATCGATGCCAAGAAGGAAAGCGTCATCCTCACCGGCGTCGAAACCCAGTCCGACAAATACACCAAGGGGTTGCCTGCCGGTTTGCCGTGCTGGGGCAACCCGCCGATCGAGCGCCATATCAGCCGGAATAGTTACGCTTCGATAAATTTTCACCTAAACAAACAGTTAGCGAGGCTGGTTTGAAGGCGTTTTGTGAAGACTCAAGGGTAAAAATCCCCTGCATTCTGCATCTGGTTCGACTTGGCTATCGCTACCTTTCCCTCAAGAATGCAGTTTGGGATGAAGAGACCAACATTTTTCCGGACTTGTTTCGTTCTGCCATTGAGAAAATCAACCCGGGTATTAACCGTGACGACATTGAGCGCCTGTTGGCAGATGTCCAACTCACGCTGGAAAACGAAGACCTCGGGAAGGCCTTCTACGAGAAGCTCACAGAGCGCTCGGGCACCCGGCTGATCGACTTTACTGATTTCTCAAACAACAGCTTCCATGTGGTCACCGAGTTGCCCTGCAAGAATGGCGATGATGAGTTCAGGCCCGATATAACGCTGCTCATCAACGGAATGCCGCTGGCCTTCGTTGAAGTAAAAAAACCCAATAACCGCGAAGGCGTGCTGGCCGAGCGAAACCGCATCATCACGCGCAGCCGCAACCCCCGCTTCCGCCGTTTTATCAACATCACCCAGTTGATGGTTTTTTCCAACAACATGGAGTACGAAGACGGCTCGCCGCAGCCCATCGAGGGCGCGTTTTATGCCAGCCCGTCGTATGACGCACCGATTTTTAACTACTTCCGTGAAGAGGAAGATCTGAATCTGACCGACTTGCTGGCCGACGAGGACGATGCAGTCGAAAACGAGGTGCTCCGCGACAACAACCTCAACGTCATCAAGCACAGCCCTGAATTCATCAGCAACAAGACGCCCCAAACGCCGACCAACCGGATATGCACCTCCCTGTTCAGCCGCGAGCGTTTGTCGTTCCTGTTGCAATACGCCTTGGTATATGTGAATGAGGCTGACGGCCTGCACAAGCACGTCATGCGCTACCCCCAGCTCTTCGCCACCAAAGCGATCGAGCGCAAGCTCGACGCCGGCGTGCGCAAGGGAATCATCTGGCACACCCAAGGCAGCGGCAAGACTGCGCTGGCCTACTACAACACCCGCTTTCTGACCGACTACTATCAGCGTCGGGGCATCATTCCCAAGTTCTACTTCATCGTTGACCGACTCGACCTGCTCATCCAGGCACAACGGGAGTTTTCCGGCCGTGGCCTGACGGTCCACACCATCGATACCCGGGAAGCCTTCGCTCTCGACATCAAGGCAATCCAGGCGCTGCACAACTTCTCCGGCAGGCCGGAGATCACCGTGGTCAATATCCAGAAGTTCCAGGATGACCCGGATGTGGTCCGTACCGAGGATTACGATGTCAACGTCCAACGTGTCTACTTTCTCGACGAAGTCCACCGCAGCTACAACCCCAAGGGCAGCTTCCTCGCCAACCTGAGCCAGTCCGACCGTAATGCAATCAAGATTGGCCTCACCGGCACACCGCTCCTCGGTGACGACTACAATTCCCGCGCCCTGTTCGGCGACTACATTCACAAGTATTACTACAACGCCTCTATCGCCGACGGCTACACCCTGCGCCTGATCCGCGAAGAGATCGCCACCAACTACAAGCTCTCACTGCAAGAGGCGCTCGCAGCTGTTGAGCTAAAGCAAGGTGATATCGACCGCAAGCTCATTTATGCAAACCCGCATTTTGTTGAGCCGATGCTCGATTACATCATCACCGACTTTGAAAAGAGCCGTAGTGCGCTGAACGACGCCACTATCGGCGGCATGGTGATTTGCGATAGCGCTGAGCAGGCAAGAAAGATGTTCGATATCTTCAATACGATCTATGTGGATCAGCCCCAGCCCACTAACGCATTGCATGATTCATCACAAGAGGTAATGGCAGCCCGACAGCCCGACAGTTACGCCGCCAGAACCCTGCTTGCCAACAAGGTGAAAAACGGCGCACTAATCCTGCACGATGTGGGCAGCAAAGAAGAACGCAAAGATTGGGTAGAAGACTTCAAGGCTGGCAAGATTGACCTGCTTTTCGTCTACAACATGCTGCTCACCGGCTTTGATGCCAAACGTCTGAAAAAGCTCTACCTCGGCCGGGTAATCCGTAAACACAACCTGCTCCAGGCACTGACCCGGGTCAACCGCCCCTACAAGGATTTCCGCTACGGCTATGTCGTCGATTTTGCCGACATCCGTAAGGAGTTCGACGCCACCAACAAGGCCTATTTTGATGAACTGCAGGCCGAGTTGGGCGATGAACTGGAGCATTACTCCAATCTGTTCAAGTCCACCGAGGAGATTGCCCAAGAAATCGAGGCGATCAAGGATGCCTTGTTCAGCTTCAATATCGAAAATGCCGAGGAGTTTTCGCGGCAAATCAGCCAGATTCAGGATCGTGCCCCGGTGTTGGCCCTCAAAAAGGCCTTGGCCGATGCCAGAGATCTCTACAACCTCATCCGCCTGCAGGGTGAATATGCCGCGCTCCAGCAGCTCGACTTCCAGAAACTGAATCAGCTTTACCGTGAAACCTGCAACCACCTCGACCTGCTCAACCTCAAGGAAAGCATCGAGTCCAGCGCCGACACCAGCAACCTGCTCAATGTCGCCCTCGAAGACGTGCTCTTCATGTTCACCAAGGTCAAAGAAGAAGAGCTGGTTCTGGCCGACAAGCTGAAAAGCACGCTGCGCCAGACCCGCGAAGCGCTGGCCGACAACTTTGACCCACAAGACCCCAAGTTCATCACCCTCAAAGAAGAACTGGAGCGGCTTTTCAAGAAAAAGAAACTGAACGAAGTCAGCCAGGAGCAAATGACTGCCAACATTGGCGCGCTCAACGCGATCCACGATAAGGTCAAAGAACTCAACCGGCAGAACAACCAACTGCGATCTAAATACCACGGCGACACCAAATACACCCGCATCCACAAAAGGCTACTGGAGGGAGGGGTTCTGTCGGAAACCGAGCGCCGCATCTTCGAGGCCCTCTCGGGCGTCAAGCAGCAGGCCGACGACCAGGTGTTGCAGAACACCCAGCTTTTGACCAACGAAAGCTACTTCGAACGGATGATGATGCCGCTGGTGATCGGCGAGTTCCAGACCCGGCAAAAAATCAAACTCAACCCGGACGCCTCCCGCACCATCAACCGGCTGGTAGTGACCGAATACATGAATGAATTTGCATCTGGCAACAGAGCAGGAGTACGCACTTGGTAACGCAGGAATTTGAACAACGCACTCGGCAATTGATCGACAGCCTCAAAGGCATCTGCGCCGCCTATGGCCTCGGCAACGACGGCAACGAATTCAAAATCATCACTCAGGTTTTCCTCTACAAATTCCTGAACGACAAGTTCGCCTTCGAGGCCAAGAAGATCAACGCGGAACTGGCCAAGGCCGAAAGCTGGGAACAGGCAATCATCGCCATGGGCGCCGACGAACTGGAAATGCTGCAACTGCAGATGGGACCGGACACCGCCCGCCTGAAGCCAGAGCACTTCATCGCCCATCTGTTCGGCCGCCAGAACGCGCCGGAGTTCGCCAAGCTGTTCGACGACACCCTGCGCGACATCGCCATCACCAACAACGACATCTTCGCGGTCAAGACCGATGGCGGCGCCAAGGTCACCCTGTTCGACCGGGTGAGCGAATACATTTCCGATCCGTCCAAGCGCGACGCCTTCTGCCGCGCCGTCATCAACAAGCTGGTGGAATTTAGCTTCGAGCGCATTTTTACCCAGAAATACGACTTCTACGCCGCGCTGTTTGAATACCTGATCAAGGACTACAACAAGGACAGCGGCGGCAAATACGCCGAGTACTACACTCCGCACGCCGTGGCCAAGATCATGGCTGCCATCTTGGTGCCGGATAAGGTACGCGGCAAGGTGGCAAACGTTAGCTGCTACGACCCCTCGGCCGGGTCCGGCACGCTGCTGATGAACCTGGCCCACGCAATCGGCGAGCAGCGCTGCGCCATTTACTCGCAGGACATCTCGCAGAAGTCATCCAGCCTGCTGCGCCTGAACCTGATTTTGAATAACCTGGTCCATTCCATCCCCAACATCATCCAGGGCAACACCTTGCTTCACCCCTACCATCGGGACGGCAAGGCGCTGAAACGGTTCGACTACATCGTCAGCAACCCGCCGTTCAAGATGGATTTTTCCGATTTCAGGAACGAGCTGGACACCAAGGAGAACAAAGAGCGCTTCTTCGCCGGGGTGCCCAACATCCCCAAGCAGGCCAAAGACAAGATGGCCATCTATCAGCTCTTCCTGCAGCACATCGTCCATTCGCTCAAACCCGGCGGCAAGGCGGCGGTGGTGGTGCCCACCGGCTTCATCACCGCGCAAAGCGGCATCGACAGAAAGATTCGTGAGCATCTGGTGGACAACAAGATGCTGGCCGGGGTGGTCTCCATGCCCAGCAACATTTTCGCCACCACCGGCACCAATGTCTCCATCCTCTTCATCGATGATGCCAATAAGGAAGGCGTAGTACTGCTAGATGCGTCCAGCCTCGGCACCAAGGTCAAAGACGGCAAGAACCAGAAAACCCTGCTTTCCGAGGCCGAAGAGGAACGCATCATCGCCACCTTCAATAGTAAAGAGGCGGTGGAAGATTTCTCGGTGGTGGTGAGCTATGACGACATCGCCGCCAAGAGTTACAGCCTAAGCGCCGGGCAGTATTTCGTGGTGAAGATCGAGTATGTGGACCTAACGCCGATGCAGTTCAAAGACAAGATGCAGGGTTTTACCGACAAGCTGATCGATCTGTTTAAGGAATCGTCGGGCTTGGAGAAGGAGATACGAAAGCAGTTGGTGGGGGTGCGGTATGAGAAATGATTGGTGCGTAACTCCTTTGTCGAAATGCCTTTCAAAAGTAATCGACTATCGCGGAAAAACTCCCAAGAAGCTCGGTGGAGACTGGGCTCGTAAGGGATACCGAGCCTTGTCTGCTAATAACGTGAAGTTCAGTGGCTTGGATAAGTTGGATTCCATTAATTATGTTGACGAAGAGCTCTATAAGAAATGGATGAAAGAAGAGATTAGGCGCGGCGATTTATTGCTCACGTCGGAGGCACCTTCTGGGCAGGTAATGCTTTGGGACTCCGATGAGAAAATTGTTCTAAGCCAACGGCTTTATGCATTGCGTCCCGCTTCGAACGTAGATAACAAATACCTAAAATATTACCTTCAGTGCCCCATCGGCCAGAAAGAAATCTTCAGAAATAACTCTGGCTCAACCGTTGCGGGAATATCTGCAAAAACGTTTTCGAATATTCTTGTTCGCCACCCAACGAAGTCCTGCCAAAAAGCGATAGGCGATCTGCTTTATTTATTGGACAAAAAAATCGACTGCAACAACCGCATCAACGCCGAGTTGGAGTCGATGGCCAAGACCTTGTACGACTACTGGTTCGTGCAGTTCGACTTTCCCGACGCCAACGGCAAGCCCTACCAGTCCTCCGGCGGCAAGATGGTCTACAACGCCACCCTGAAACGGGAGATTCCGGCGGGGTGGCGGCACTCGACAATTGGCGAGACTTTCAAAACGCACCTCGGCGGTACTCCGTCAAGAGAACAGGTGGAATATTGGACTCCGGGCGAGGTGAATTGGCTGAGTTCGGGAGAGAACCCAAGTCTGTTCGTCGTAGATCCTGATGAACGAATTTCAAAGTTGGGGCTGCAGAACTCGCCCGCGAAACTTCTCCCTCAAGGAACTGTGATTCTCTCAATTGTTCGTCATCTTCGAGCATCGATACTCGGAATTGAAGCGGCAACGAATCAATCGGTCGTTGGCATTTTAGAAACGGGCAAGTTGAAACATAGCTTGATCTACCCTTACCTGGTTCGCGAAATACCTCGACTAATGGCACTGAGAACTGGGGCGCAACAACCACACATAAACAAGGGGGTGCTTGATGAGTCACTCTTGGTGTTGCCTGATGAATCAACATTAGAGGCTTATACGAACCTCGCGGCACCACTGTTTTTGCAGATCAAAAATCACCACCAGCAAAACAGGGAACTAACCCAGCTCCGCGACTGGCTGCTGCCGTTGCTGATGAACGGCCAGGTAACGGTGGCGTAGTTGCTGAAGCATATGTCACTGCAATCATAAGACTGGGCGATAAATGACAAAAACGATGATTGATTCATGGTCGGCACTTCAGCTGCGTGATCTTTTCTATGCCTATCGCAAAGCAAAAGCCGACCGTTTTTTTGAACACTCGATATGCATAGCAAGAAATTTTGTTGATTACGAGAAGCAGTTGCCAGAAAAGCTGGCAACTCTGCTAACACGACTGCAAGCTGGGGAAGTTAATACGTTGTTGACAGAGAATTTGGGCCAGCCGCGTCTTGCAGCAAAAAAGCTAGGACTTGTACCGAAGCAAGGTAAGGAAATATCAGATGGGCACGGTTTCTTTTCTGATCCGGCGCGCGCTTTTAGTCGTTTATGCGAGACGCATGATCTGACACCGGAGTTTCGCCTGGTTGGAGACTTCCCTGTTGAGATGCATGTGCTGTCGGCACTATGGGTCAATCTGGTTGGCCACAAATTTGATGCCGTGCTTTCGAAAGCAGCATTTGGTTCGAGATTGAGACGATATCGACCTGAACCTGGTTCACCAGAAGGCACTGTTGGTGACTATCACACCGAGGCTATTGGCTCGTTTCAACCTTACTTCGGCCCCTATAAACGCATTCCATTACACACAACTCATAGTGCATGAGCCTCGCGAGCGAATCTGATTCCTGCGGCGAAATCCATGACGCGCTGGAGGCCAAGCCAAATGGTCTTCACGCCCGGCTCGCCGTCGCCCTTGCGCGCCAGGAAACCGCCGAGCATCGCCACCAGGCGCACCAGTTCGTTGAGTTTGGGTGGTGTCTTCGGCACCTTCTTCCGATTCAGGATATAGGCCGCCTGCCATTCATCCTGCTCGAACAGCAAGGCCGCATCCAGATCGGGGCAGGTACGCCCCAGGCGCATGAGCCGGGCAATCCGCCAGGCCACCACCATGAACAGCGCCAGGGCGCGTTCCAGACGTTCCACCGTGCTCAACTGCAAAGCCTCCACGCGGCAGCCGTTCTTGAGGACATGGAAGAACAATTCGATCTCCCAGCGCGCCCGGTACCAGTCGATCAATTCGGTGGCCGCTTCGAAGCTGTCGATCGGCCGATTGGTCAACAGCCGCCATTCCACCGGCTTCACGCCATGGGGAGCGCCTTCTTCCCGTGCCACCAGGCAATTCACTTCCACCCTACCGCC
>NZ_MKUG01000180.1 GCF_001897685.1 Thiobacillus sp. 65-1402 | reverse complement strand
CCTCATGGTGCACCCCGACGATGCGGACGAAATGAGGCGTGCCCGCCTGGCCCACGAAGCCATCATGCTGCGTGCGCTGGCGCTGGGCGGCACGCTCTCGGGCGAACACGGCATCGGCACCGAAAAGCGGCGCTTTGTCGCGCAGGAAATCGATCCCGCCACGCTGGGTCTGATGCACGCGATCAAACAGCAGTTCGACCCGCACGGCCTGCTCAACCCCGGCAAACTTTTTCCTGATTAAGATGGGCACAAAGGCTTTACAAGCGCAAAAGGCATCTATAGAATGCGCGGCTTCGTTGGGGGTATAGCTCAGCTGGGAGAGCGCTTGCATGGCATGCAAGAGGTCAGCGGTTCGATCCCGCTTACCTCCACCAACTAACAGGAAGTCCGATGCACAAGCTTGGCGTCATCACCACCCTGCTGGGGTTGATACTGAGCGTAGTCGGTCTGATCGTTGGATTTTGGAAAATGTTGAACGGTAGCGAGTACGCCGAAATCTGGCTGGGACTGGTACCATTGGGTTTCGTCGGTTTGCTACTCGGCGTCACCTTGACGCAGCTTTCCAAGAAGTAAGACGGCGCAAGCCGTGGCAACAAAGTTGGCGGTTCACACCGTCGTCCGGGTCCCCATCGTCTAGAGGCCTAGGACATCGCCCTTTCACGGCGGTAACCGGGGTTCGAATCCCCGTGGGGACGCCACAATCCTTTCCGGGTTGTGACACAAATCAAATACATGAGAAAGACACAAAGCGGCCAAGTGCCGCTATTTTTCATTGCGCGTTGCGTTCTGAATCCAGTTTGGCGCCCCGAAGACGAATCGAACGTCCGACCTACCCCTTAGGAGGGGGTTGCTCTATCCACTGAGCTACCGGGGCGTGGCGCGCATTCTACCGAATCCCGCATGGATTGCCGAATCCCTGCGGGATGCACCCGATTGGTGCGCAACCCGGCTATGATGCGGACGGGGGAGAATAAATGAATAAATACATGCTGGGCGGATTGGCTTTACTGCTGCTGCTGGCCAGCGCGCTTTTGTGGATGCTGCGGCCAGGCCCGCAGCGGACGGAAGGCAGCGCCGCGCCGGATTTCGCCTTGCCGGACCAGGATGGCCGCATTCATCGTCTGAGCGATTATGCCGGGCGCTGGCTGGTGCTGTATTTCTATCCCAGGGACGATACGCCCGGCTGCACCCGGGAGGCATGCCGCTTTCGCGACGCCATCGGTGTGCTGGGCGATCTCAACGCGGCGGTGGCCGGAGTCAGCGTCGACGACGCCCGGTCGCACGCCGGTTTTGCCCGCAAACACCAGTTGCCGTTCCCCCTGCTGTCCGACCCGGGCGGGCATACGGCCGCAGCATACGAGAGCCTGCTGAATCTTGGGCTCGTACGATTCGCCCGTCGCCACACCTTCATCATCGCACCCGACGGCCGCATCGCGGCACGCTTCGACAAGGTTGACCCGGCACGCCACGCACAACAAGTGGCCCATGCCTTGCAGGCCCTCCAGCAGGCCGGCATGACGCACTCCAAGGCTGCCACCCTGCCGATAATGGACTAAACATCGATAATGGCCTGAGGCACAAGCGTCTATGCCCATACAACGATTCTCTCTCACCACCGGAACGGCCTTCGTCGCGCTGATCGTCCTGATCTGCGGACTGGCCTTGAACGGCCTGCTGCAATTGCAAACGCTGGGCGAGCAGATGCGCACGGTGGTCGAGAACCATAACCGCAAGATCGACCTCATCACGCAAACCCAGGTGGCGGCGCATCTCCGTACCGACAGTCTGTTCCGCATGGCGCTTGCCGACGATCCATTCGAACGCGACGCCCATTTCCTGGAATTCAACCGCGCCGGCTTCCTGGTCGGGAGCGGGCGCAACGCCCTGCGTCAGCTGGGGTTTTCCGCCTCCGAGCAACGCAGCTTCGATACCCAGACTCTGCTGATCAACGACATCGAAGCGGTGCAGAATCGCGTGGTCGACCTGCTCAAGTCCGAACTGAGCACCGATGCGCACCGGGTGCTGGTGCAGGAGGCCATCCCTATCCAGGAAGCCTTCAACCTGCAACTGGCCGACATGCGAAATCTGTATCAGCAGGCCAACCTGATCGCCCAGCAGCAGGCGCAGCAAACCTACCGGCGCACTTTTCTGCTCACGCTGGCATTCGGCATCGCGGCGATCGTCCTGGCCCTGCTGATCGCCAGGCATACGCTACGGAAAGTCGGCCAGAAATCGCGGCAGATAGACGAGCAGATGGTGGAGCTTGAGCGCTCGCGGGCAGCGCTGCGCGAGGAGGCCACGCATGACCCGCTCACCGGGCTGGCCAACCGGCGGCTGTTTTACGACCGCCTGCAGCAGGCGATCCGCCACGCCCACCGCTATGGCGGCAAGGTGGGCATCCTGTATGTGGACATGGACCGCTTCAAGGACATCAACGACCGGCATGGCCACCACATCGGCGACGCCGTGCTGATGGAGGTCGCGCAGCAGCTACGGGATTGCGTGCGCGAATCCGACTCGGTTGCGCGCCTGGGCGGCGATGAATTCGTGGTATTGCTGGAAGGCGTGCAGGGGCGGCACGACTGCGTCGCCGCCGCGCTCAAGATCGAACATAGCCTGGCCCACAGCACCCGCTTTGACGACCTCCATCTAGGCATCGACGCCAGCATCGGCCAGGCGGTCTATCCCGACGACGGAAGCGACGAAGATGCACTGATTCGCGCCGCCGACGCCGCCATGTACCGGGTCAAATCCGGCTGCGAGTCGGAACGCCAGCGCTGCCTTTCCTTTCAGTGACGCGTCAGCGGGACTTGAAGCGGGCCGCCGCGCGCGCGTGGCGCGCCTTGGCGCTCCAGATCCAGACATACTGCGCTCCGGAAACCACGGCAATGACGAACACAATGCCGAACAGCGGCAACAGCCAGTCGCCCAGCGCCAACAGGCCGGCCAGGCCGGCCAGTACCAGCGTCAGCAGCACGAACTCGGCAAACATATGCGTCTTGCCGAGCCAGGTGGGATGGATTTCCAGATGGCCGGCCAATCCGCGGTAGCTCAGCGCACCCAGCACGATGACGCTGTCGCGCAGCAGGATCGCCAGCGTCACCCACATCGGGATCGCTTCTTCGAGCGTCAGCAGCACCAGCGTCACCAGGCCCAGCGCCTTGTCGGCGACGGAGTCGAGCGCCGCGCCCAGCTGCGTCATCTGGTTCAGCCAGCGCGCCAGCAGGCCATCGATGCCGTCCGATACCGCAGCGGCGAGGAACAGCCAGCAGGCCGCCTCCCAGCGCTGCTGCAGGATCAGCCAGCCGACCACCGGCACCGCCGCCAGGCGCAGCAGGGTGATGACATTGGGCAGGTTGAAGACGCGTTCGCTCATAGGCGTACCGTACTCAACCCAGAGGCTGTCTGGCAAGCTCGTCCCACACCTTGTCGAGCCGCTTGACCGACACCGGGTAGGGCGTTTTCAGTTCCTGTGCGAACAGCGAGATGCGCAGCTCCTCCAGCTGCCAGCGGAAGTCGTCGAGCGCCGCCGGAACCGCGCCAGGACCGCCTGAAAGGCGGGTGTCCGGCGGCGTACCCCTTGCGGGCACCGCGCCCTTCGCCTGATCACGCCGCGCCAGGTATTTGTTCTGCAGCGTCAGCACGCCCGCCATGGCGCGCGCGTCGCGCTGTTCGGCTGCGGGCAGCTTCTCCAGCCGCTTGAGGATGCCGCGCAGATAGCGCGGCAACTCCTTCAGGCGCGCCCACGGCGTGGCGGTGATGAAATCCGCCGGCACCAGCGCCGCCAGGTGCGCGTGCTCGTCGCGCATCACCGCGGTGAACTGCGGCTTGGCGTTGAGGCGCGCCGCCACCTGCGCATGCAGGTCGAGTATCTCCGCCACGTCGCGCACGAGCGCCTGCTTCACCACGGAGATCCTGGGCTTGGCGCGCTCCTTCTGCTTGCCGAAATGCTTTTCGTCGCGCGGCGTGTCGTCGTCGCCCAGAAGCGCGCGCGCGGCGATCGCATCGATCAGGGCTGCGCGCAGCTGCTCGGCGCTGCCAAAGCTGCGGTATTTCAGCGCCAGCGCGGTCTCGCGCGACAGATCCTTGTCGAGCTGCTTGAACTGCGCGGCCAGCGCGATGCGCAGCAGCCGCACGATCCCGCGGCGGGTCTCCATCTGCGCCGCCTCGGCCGCATCGAGCAGGCGCAAGTCGACGCTCTCGCCATTGTCGACCAGCGCCGGGTAGCCGATCAGCTCGCGTCCGCTGCGCCTGAATTTCACCTGCTCGGGCAGGTCGCCGAAATTCCATTCGGCGAGGCCGGTGCGCTCGAACTCGCTGTCCTCGGCGCCGCCGCCGTAGGTGATGCGGGCCGCGCCACCGAGCTGCTGGCGCAGGCTCGCGAGATCGCGGCCGCTGGCGAGCTCCTGCCCGCTGTCGTCGGTCACGCTGAGATTCATCTTCAGGTGCGCCGGCAGCTCGCCCTTCCACTCGTCGGGGTGGACGTCGGCGCCGGTTTTCCTGCGGATGAAGCCGGCGAGCGCGTCGGTGAGCAGGGCCTCGCCCGGCTTCGTCGCCGAGAGGAAGGCGGTCACCGTGTCGGGCAGCGGAATCAGCGGACGGCGCTTGTCCTTGGACAGAAACTTCAAAAGCGCAGTGAGCTTTTCGCGGATCAGGCCGGGCACCATCCAGTCGACCTGCGCTGCTTCGATCCGGTTGAGCAGATACAGCGGCAGGCGCAGCGTCACGCCGTCGAGCGGGTGGCCGGGTTCGAAGCGGTACTTGAGCTGGCATGCCGCGCCG
>NZ_MKUG01000179.1 GCF_001897685.1 Thiobacillus sp. 65-1402 | reverse complement strand
CGGGATCAGGACTGCCGGCGAAACCTCGAACGGACGGCCATAGAATTCGCGGGCGCCGACCAGATAGGCGATGGGTTCGCCTGCCAGCCTGCGGGTCAGCAGGGCGTCGGCCGCTGCGATTTGCGCGTCGGTCGGCGTGTCGCGGTCGTGCGCGATCAGCCAGGCCGGGGTAACCCCCCAGGCAAACGCCGCCAGCACGCGCGCCTCCAGCCGCGCCTCGCGCTTCTCCAATCCCTGCGCTGCGGCAATCCGGGCGGTGGCCGCGTCGAGCCAGGCCGTGACGCTCATCGCTCAGCTTTCGCCGGAGAGCGTCGCCAGCAGTTCGGCCTGATGCTCGGCTGCCAGCGCATCGAGCAGTTCGGCGAGATCGCCGTCCATCATCGCGTCGATCTTGTACAGCGTGAGATTGATGCGGTGGTCGGTGATGCGCCCCTGCGGGAAGTTGTAGGTGCGGATGCGGTCGGAACGGTCGCCGCTGCCGATCAGGCTCTTGCGGGCGCTGGCCTCGGCCGACTGCTGCTGTTGCAGCTGGCGGTCCTTCAGGCGCGCCGCCAGCACGCTCATCGCCTGCGCGCGGTTGCGGTGCTGCGAGCGGTCGTCCTGGCATTCGACCACCAGGCCCGTGGGCAGGTGAGTGATGCGCACTGCCGAGTCGGTCTTGTTGATATGCTGGCCGCCGGCACCCGAGGCGCGAAACGTGTCGATGCGCAGATCGGCCGGGTTGATGTCGATTTCGCCGACTTCGTCGGCTTCCGGCATCACCGCCACGGTGCAGGCCGAGGTGTGGATGCGGCCCTGCGATTCGGTTTCCGGCACGCGCTGCACGCGGTGGCCGCCGGACTCGAACTTCAGCCGCGAGTAGGCGCCGTGGCCGACGACGCGCACGATGGCTTCCTTGTAGCCGCCGACTTCGCCGGGGCTCTCCGACACCACTTCGACGCGCCATCCGCAGCGCTCGGCGTAGCGCGTGTACATGCGCAAGAGGTTGCCGGCGAACAGTGCCGATTCGTCACCGCCCGTGCCGGCGCGGATTTCCAGGAAGATGTTGCGCTCGTCGTTGGGGTCTTTCGGCAGCAGCGCGGTCTGCAACTCGGTTTCCAGCTGCGCGATTTTCGCCTCGCCGTCGGCGAGTTCGGCCTCGGCGAGTTCGCGCATGTCCGGGTCGGCGAGCATGTTGCGCGCGGTCTGCTGGTCGGCCTCGACTTGCCGGTACTGGCGATACAACGCGACCACCGGGTCGAGGTCGGCGCGTTCGCGCGACAGCTTGCGGTAGCTTTCCATGTCGCCGGCGATTTCCGGTTGCGACAGCAGGGCGTCGAGTTCCTCCAGTCGCTCGTCGGCGCGAGCGAGCTTGTCCGCCAGGGAGGGCTTCATTCGTGATGCAGCCCGTAGAGTTGGCTGATGAGGCGGACGAACTGGTCGCGCTCGCCGCGGGTGGCGTGGTTGAGCGCGTGGGTGGGGGCGTGCAGCAGCTTGTTGGCGAGTGCGTGGCTCATCGCGTCGAGCACTGCCCGCGGGTCGTCGCCGCGCGCCAGCGCCTTGTCGGCCTTTTCGATTTCGTGGCGGCGGTGGCGTTCGGCGGCATCCCGCAGTGAGCGGATCACCGGCACCAGTTCGCGCCCCTCCATCCAGTGCACGAAGCTTTCGACGCTGGTTTCGATGATCGCCTCGGCTTGCGCTACCTGCGCCACGCGGTTGTCCAGGCCTTCGCGCACCACCTGGCCGAGGTCGTCCACGCTGTAGAGGAAGACATCGGCCAGGTCGGCGACTTCGGCCTCGACGTCGCGCGGCACCGCCAGGTCGACGATGAAGATCGGGCGATGGCGGCGCTGCTTGATCGCGCGTTCGAGCATGCCCTTGCCGAGGATGGGCAGCGGGCTCGCGGTCGAGGTGACGATGATGTCGTAGCTGGGCAGTTCGTCCGGCAATTCGGTGAGCGGGATTACCCCGGCGTTGAAACGCTCGGCCAGCGGGCGGGCGCGTTCGGCGGTGCGGTTGGCCACCGTCATGCGGCGTGGATGCTGCGCGGCGAAGTGGGTGATGCACAGTTCGATCATCTCGCCGGCGCCGATGAACAGGCAGGCCTGGTCCTTGACGCTGGGGAAGATGCGTTCGGCCAGGCGCACCGCGGCGGCGGCCATCGACACCGAATTGGCGCCGATTTCGGTGCTGGTGCGCACTTCCTTGGCCACCGAGAAGGTGCGCTGGAACAGCTTGTGCAGCAGCAGGCCTAGGGTGCCGGCTTCCTCGGCGGCGGCAACCGCCTGCTTCATCTGCCCGAGGATCTGGGTTTCGCCGAGCACCATCGAGTCGAGTCCGGCGGCGACGCGGAAGGCATGCTGCGCCGCCTGCTCGCGCGGCAGCGTATACAGATAGGGAGCGAGTTCGCGCCGCTCGATGTGGTGGAAATCCGCCAGCCATTGTGCCACTGCCTCGGCGGACGGCGTGTTGACGTACAACTCGGTGCGGTTGCAGGTCGACAGGATGGCGACTTCGGTTGCGCGCTGGCTCTGTGTCAGCTCATGCAGCGCCTGCACCAGCTTGTCGGGGCCGAATGCCACCTGCTCGCGGATCGCGAGCGGCGCAGTGTGATGGTTGACCCCGAGGGTGAGAAGCTGCATGACGGCAGATGGCCGAAACAAGAAGACCGCTATTTTACCCGCTCCCCCGCTACTGCGGGCGCGCGGGAAAGCTCAGGCGGTCGTAATAGCGCCCGCGATAAAGCAGGCGGCGGTGTCGGGGGGAATCGGAGAACGCGCTGCGGGTGTGCAGCACGTTGTTGCAGATGAGCCCCATGCCCGGGCGCAGGCGGGCGCTGATGAGGTATTCGGAGCCGGCGAGGATGTCGGCCAGGGTTTTGACCGCGGCTTGCGTGACGGCATCGCCTTTCCAGATGATCGAGCGGGTGCGCGCGGTGTAGCGCATGTAAAGAAAGCCTTGCGCGGGATCGACCGCGAACACCGGGCCGCTCTGCTCGGGCCGGGCGACGTTGTCCTCGTCCATGCGCGCGGGGATGGTCATTGCGTCGGGCCGCATCAGCGCGACGACAAAATCGGGGTTGACGTCGCGCAGCTGGAGGTAGGCGATTTCGTGGTCGAGCAGCGCGTTCTCGCCGCCGGCCTCGGCATCCTGCGCGCAGTGCAGCGTCATGCCGAGGATGCGGCGGTCGAGCGCGTTGTAATAGCCGTCGGTGTGCCAGTTGATCGGCTTGTGCGTGTAGGGAATGAAGTCGCCGCGCGCGTTGCCGGCGTCGCCGGCCGGCGTGATGCTGGACAGCCCGTCCTCGTCGGCGAGATAGTTGCCTTCCAGGCGAACGAGGCCCAGCTGGCGCGCCAGTTGATGCGGAATCGATTTGTCGGCGGCAGGCAGGTGCGGCGCGCTGTAGATCGCCATGTTGGCGCGTGCGCAGCGCGATTCGAGGGCGCCGAATTCATCCGCGCTCAGGCGCCGCGGATCGGCCAGCGGCACGACCAGTGCGTCGGCGCTGCGCGGGTATGCCGCGAGCTTGGCGTCGCGCCAGGCGCGATAGCCGCTTTCGTTGGCCAGATCGAAAGGCGAACTCGCCATGCCGCGCCTTATTCCGGCGGCAGCATGTCGGGCGAACCGAAGCCGCGCTTGACCGGCGCATCGGACAGCAGGCCCTGGAAGCTCTTGCGCACCGTGCCCATCATTTCGGGCATTTCGATGTCCATGATCTGGTCCATGATCCAGGTCTTGTCGCTGTCGCCCATCTCGTCGCGGATCTGCAGGCCGAGAAAGCGCAATGCCGGGAAGCTGGCCTTCTCGTCGTCGGGGAATTCGAATTCCGCGTAGTCGACGAAGCGGCGGTTGAGGAAATCGATGAGTTCGGCCTTGAAGTTGCGGCCGGGATCGGGGCCGACCACGCTGATGATGTTTTCTTCCATCACTTCACCGAGCCGGTTGGCGATCGCCTGCAGCACCGCGACGCGGCGTTCCGGCGTCAGCGAGGCGTAGGCCATGCGGTCGCAGTAATGCACCAGGAAGGCGAGGCATTCGGCGATCAGCTTGAAGCCGCGTGCCGGAGTGATGATGTCGTAGTTCTCCTGGCCGAGGTTGTCTATCGCCTTGTCGGTGACGCGCCAGATGGTGGAGGCCACCGAGCTGGCGATTTCCTCGGCGCTGCGTTCGCCGTCCCTCTTGAACCAGACGGTGCGGACTCTGACGGGTTTGACCATGGCTGTTCTCCTGTTGGTCGCCTAGGCGACGTCTCCTGTGGCGACGGGGCGTTGCGGATCGCGAATCCACTCGCTCCATGAGCCGGAATACAATTTCGACCCGGGCAGTCCGGCGATTTCCATCGCCAGAATGTTGTGGCAGGCGGTGACGCCGGAACCGCAGGTGTGGACGACGTTTTCGGGCGCCACGCCGTTCAGGATGCCCATGAAGTTGTCGCGCAGTTCGGCGGCCGGCAGGTAGGTGCCGTCGAGGTCGAGATTTTCCTCGAAGACCCAGTTGACGGCGCCAGGGATATGACCGGCGACGCTGTCGATCGGTTCACGCTCGCCGCTGTAACGCTGCTCGGGGCGGGCGTCGATCAGCCGGTGGCTGGGCGCCAGGCGTATGGCTTCGACGGTGGCGGCATCCACGCCCCAGGCGGGCTCATCCGGACAGGGGAAGTGCTGCGGCGCGACCGTGGGCAGCGCGTCGCTCAGCGGGCGTTTTTCGCGCGTCCATTTCGGCAGGCCGCCGTCGAGCAGCGCGACCTTGGCATGCCCCAGTCCGCGCAGCAACCACCACAGCCGCACTGCCATCGAGCCGAAGCTGTCGTCGTAGACGACGACTTGAGTCTCGGCGCCGATGCCCCACTGGCCGAGTCGGGCGCACAGCGCAGCACGGTCGGGTAAAGGGTGGCGCCCCGATTGCGGGGTGATCGGCGAAGACAGGTCGTCGTCGAGATGCGCGTAACGCGCACCCGGAATGTGCCCTGCAGCATAGGCACGCTGGCCGGCCGCAGGGTCGGTCAGCGTGAAGCGGCAGTCCACGACCACCCAGTCCGGACGATCGAGCTGGGCGGCGAGTTGTTCGGTAGAGACAATAGTAGAAGACATAATAATAAGGTGGGGCCGGAATCAGGGCGTGCGGCTCGACCGCGCAACGCCCTGAAGCCTGTTGCCGCCCCTGAGTCCTGCTTAGTAGCCGCCCTTGCCGAAAGGCTTGGGCAGGCCGGCAACGCGCGCACCCTGACGAGCCGGCATGTTGGGGAACAGCTCGTACAGCTTTTTCTTCCAGTCGGTGCCCGGGTGCAGGTCTTCCATTTCCGACAGCATGTTGCGGAAGTTCGGGGTTTGACCGTCTTCCTTGTACTTGTCGCGCAGGTAGTTGATGACCGTCCAGTGGTCGTCGGTCAGCGTGATTTTTTCAGCCGCGGCGATCACCGGGGGGACATCGTCGCTGAAGTTCGCTTCCAGCAGGAAGTCCTCATCGCCAGTTTCGAGCTCTTCGCCGTTTACAACATAAGACATGTTTTCTCCTTTCGGGGTGGTCACTAAAGAATCGCCGGAATGACCGGCGCGATGGATTTATGCGGGATGAATATCCCGCAGCCTAACAAGCGGTTACGTCCCAAGCCTTCGTCCTGCAGCTGCAGGGACTTGTGCGGGGGGACGTCGTGCAGCATCAGGCTGTAGCCGTATAGCGGGCCTGAGGTGCTTTGCAGGGTTTGCTGCTTGCCGCAGATGAAACCGCAGCGCAACTGGAAGCGGCCGTCCAGTTCGCGCATCACATCCTGCACGAATTGTTCTTCACCCGCGCTGCCCGTGTCAACAAAGTGCGCATAGATGTTGGCGAACGGGCTGAATTCGCGGGTTTTGAAGCCGCCAATCTGCAAGGCGTGGCCGGCCAGGTCGAGCGTCTGGCCGACCAGCCGCTGCATGGCGTCCACCCGTGCCTTGGGCACGCGCAGAAACAGTTTGGTGCGCCGGTTGATGTTGAGGGTGGCATCACCGCTGTTGGTTTCCGCGCCCTTCAGGTGCTGAATGCCGATGCCCGGCTCTTCGCCCAGCCACGGCACCAGTTCTTGCAGTGCGACGGACAGCAATTGCGCATTCTCGGTCGGGATGGTGGTGCCGACCAGATCGAACTGCAGGTCGATCATGCGCGGTGTGTACTCCTCAGGTTTGTTTTCAGGCCAGCCCGCCCAGTTCATGGCACGTCTCCCGCGTGCTCCCTGGCCCAGGCCTGCATCAGTTCGCCCCATTTCTGCGCGCTGGCCGGATCGACGTCGAATATGGTGAAACGCTTGTTCTCGCGGATACGGATGCGCAGGAACGGCACACCGCCCGATTCGTGCGTCAGGTGCTGAAACTCGATTTCCTGGCCGCCAAATGGCAGCCGCAATTTATCCAGGGGCGTAATCTCAGGCATGGAATCTCAATCCGTGTAGCTACAGCTCGTTGATAGGGTTGCGTTGCCGGGCATGCAACCAGGCATTAATTTAAATTGGGGAGATGAAGCAGAGTTTCAACCCTTCTCCGTGCGTGGACTTGCGTTCGCAACAATATTTTAATACTCTAATTGATTCCGGTAGCGGGCACGTAATGTCTCACTCTTTGCTCGGGTGGGGCATTCCCGCGTTGGGGAAAACGATCTACTCCTTTTGGGTAGGTTGCAGCCTACCGCGATGGAGTAACCGGTTTACCCATGAGAATGATGGTGGCAAGGCCGTCAACTCAATAGGATGGCGGGACACCGTTGAGCTGTCGGCTTAAGCGGGCATTTCGAAATGTTCTAGGAGAGAAAACTATGGCAAAGAAGATGATTGATACGCCCAATCTGGACGAGCTCGAGAAAGGCCCGTGGCCCAGTTTCGTGACCGGTCTGAAGCGTTTGGCCAATGACAACGACATGATGGTTGACCTGATGGGTCAGCTGGAAACGTCCTACCAGCACATGAAGGGCTACTGGAAGGGCGGTACGGTTGGCGTGTTCGGCTACGGCGGCGGCGTGATTCCCCGTTTTACCGAACTGAAGGACGAGAACCATCAGCCGCTGTTCCCCGAGGCGGCCGAGTTCCACACCCTGCGCATCCAGCCGCCCCCCGGCATGCATTACACCTCCGATCTGCTGCGCAAGATGTGCGACGCCTGGTCGGCTACCGGCGGCTCGGGCCTGATCGGGCTTCACGGCCAGTCCGGCGACATCATGCTCCAGGGCGTCAAGACGGCTGACGTGCAGCGCGCTTTCGACGAATTCAACGAGATGGGCTTCGACCTCGGCGGCGCGGGCCCGGCTCTGCGCACCTCGATGTCTTGCGTTGGTGCGGCCCGCTGCGAACATTCCTGCTTTGACGAAGCCAAGGCGTTGCGCACTGTCATCAACAACAACATCGATGACATGCACCGTCCGTCCCTGCCCTACAAATTCAAGTTCAAGTTCTCCGGTTGCGGAAACGACTGCGTCAACGCCATCCAGCGTTCCGACATGGCGACCATCGGCACCTGGCGCGACAACATCCGCGTCAACGAGGCCCTGGTTCAGGACTACTTCAAGGCCCATGGCATGAACGATCTCGTCAACGACGTGGTCAGCAAGTGCCCGACCAAGGCCATTACCCTGGTGTCCACCGACAAGTTCCAGGCCAGCGAGCATGTCTCCGCTGCCAGCCTGGGCGACGGCAACACCCTGTGCATCGACAACAAGAACTGCGTGCGCTGCATGCATTGCCTGAACGTTATCCCCGGCGGTCTGCGGACTGGCGTGGACAAGGGTGTCACCATCCTGGTTGGCGGCAAGGGCGTGCTGAAGATTGGCGCAACCATGGGTACCGTGGTGATCCCGTTCATGAAGCTCGAGTCCGACGAGGATTTCGAGAAGCTGAACGAGTTGTCGCGCAACATCATCGACTTCTTTGCGGAGAATGCGCTGGAGCATGAGCGTACCGGTGAGATGATCGAGCGTATCGGCCTGGCCAACTTCCTTGAGGGCATGGACATCCCGGTCGATCCCAACATGATCAGCCAGCCGCGTTCCAACCCCTACTTCCGTTCCGATGACTGGGACGAGCAAG
>NZ_MKUG01000178.1 GCF_001897685.1 Thiobacillus sp. 65-1402 | reverse complement strand
CAGCTGGCGGGGCCAGCCCGCAACGGCGCGGGTTCTGCGCAGTGGGCAGCCGGTGTCGGCTATCTGCTTGCCACGCTGGGCACGCGCCCGACCATGATGCCGCGGGTTTCCGTGCAGGGCACGCTGCCCAGCGGCAGTTTCGTTTCCTTTTCGATCGAGGTCTGAGGGAGTCTGATCCATGTCTGAACAGATGAATGGCGTACTGCCCAGGGGCGTGACGCAGAAAAAATTCAACGCGGCAGTGGAAAAATTTCGCGCCCTGCTGGGGGAGGGGAACGTACTGCTCAAGGCCGAGCAGCTGATTCCCTACAACAAAATCATGATGTCGGTGGAGAATGCCGCCCATGCCCCCTCGGCGGTGCTGACCGCCACCACGGTCGAGCAGGTGCAAGGCATCGTGAAAATCTGCAATCAGTACCGGATTCCGATCTGGACCATCTCCACCGGGCGCAACTTCGGTTACGGCACGGCGGCCCCGGTGCAGCGCGGACAGGTCATTCTCGACCTGAAGAAGATGAACAGGATCATCAAGATCGACCCGGACATGTGCACGGCGCTGGTCGAGCCGGGGGTGACTTTCCAGCAGTTGTACGACTACATCGAAGAAAACAAGCTGCCGCTGATGCTGTCCTTCTCCGCTCCTTCGGCGATTGCTGGCCCGCTGGGCAACACCATGGACCGCGGCGTGGGCTATACCCCCTACGGCGAGCACTTCATGATGCAGTGCGGCATGGAGGTGGTGCTGGCCAACGGCGACATCTATCGCACCGGCATGGGCGGCGTCAAAGGCAGCAACACCTGGCAGATCTTCAAGTGGGGCTATGGCCCGACGCTGGACGGCATGTTCACGCAGGCCAACTACGGCATCACCACCAAGATGGGCTTCTGGCTGATGCCCAGGCCGCCGGTGTTCAAGCCGTTCGAAGTCATCTTCGAGAACGAGGCGGATATCGTCGAGATCGTCGACATCTTGCGCCCGCTGCGCATGGCCCAGATCATTCCCAACTCGGTGGTGATCGCCAATATCCTGTGGGAAGCGGGCAGCGCGCATCTGCGGCGCCGGGACTACACCACCGAGCCGGGCCATACCCCCGACCCCATCCTGGAAAAAATGCAGAAGGATAGCGGCATGGGGGCCTGGAACCTCTACGCCGCGCTCTACGGCACGCAGGAACAGGTGGATGTAAACTGGAAGATCATCACCGATGCATTCAGGAAGCACGGCAAGGGCCGCATCGTCACCCAGGAAGAGGCCGGCCATAAGCAGCCCTTCAAATACCGTGCCGAACTGATGTCCGGCGTGCCCAATCTGCAGGAGTTCGGCTTGTACAACTGGCGTGGCGGCGGCGGCTCCATGTGGTTCGCGCCGGTCAGCGAGGCGCGCGGCAGCGAGTGCGAGAAGCAGGCGCTGCTGGCCAAGCGCATCCTGCACAAGTACGGTCTGGATTATGTGGCCGAGTTTATCGTCGCCCCGCGGGACATGCACCACGTGATCGATGTCCTCTATGACCGCACCAGCGAGGAGGAGACCAAGCGCGCCGACGCCTGCTTCAACGAGCTGCTGGACGAGTTCGAGAAGGAAGGCTACGCCGTCTACCGCGTCAATACCCGCTTCCAGGAGCGGGTCGCACGCAGCTACGGCCCGGTCAAGCGGTACGTGGAACACGCCATCAAGCGTGCCCTGGACCCGAACAACATCCTCGCGCCCGGCCGTTCCGGCATCGATCTCGACGCCTACGCGACGAGGCGCAGAGCCAAAGGCGCATCGAGCGGTGAATCGTGAGGATGCCACGTTGAACTGGGAGGTATCCCGACATGAAAAATGGAAATTCCACCCTCAAAACGGTATGGGCGGCGCTTGAACGCGAGCCGCATATCAATCTGCATCGCTGGCCTGTCCGGCTCGACATGACCGCCGACAACGCCTTGGTCGTGGAAGGCGATGTGGAAAGCGTGGCAGCAAAGAAACGGGTGCTGGAAATCGCGGGGACGACGCCCGAAGTGCGCGGCGTGGTGGACCGGCTGCACGTGGCGCCGTCCGAGCACAAGGGCGACGGCGAGATTCTGGATGGCCTCAAAGCCTTGTTGCTTGATGCGCGCGAATTGAAGAACTGCACGTTGCGCGTGATGAAAAAGGGACAGACCATCACGGTGCAGGAAGCCGGTGGCGAAGACGCCAGCGGCGATATCCTGGTCTCGGTGAAGGACGGGGTGGTGACGCTGGATGGATGGGCCATCAGCCTTACGCACAAGCGGCTGGCGGGGGTGCTGGCGTGGTGGGTGCCGGGCTGTCGCGACGTGCTGGACGGACTGGAAGTGTCGCCGCCGGAACAGGACAACGACGACGAGATCAGCGATGCCCTGTCGCTGGTGCTGGAAATGGATCCGATGATTCCCCATCCCGAGCAGATCGGTATCCACAGCCGCAACTACGTCGTTACCCTGGAGGGACTGGTGGCCAGCCAAACGGAAAAAGACCGGGCCGAGCAGGATGCCTGGTGCCTGTTCGCGGTGGACAAGGTGATCAACCATCTCACCGTCGGCAGGTAGGCCGACGGCCAAACGTGGCGAGCAGCGGGCGCGGCAGGGTGCCCCCCTCCTCCGCTCTGCGAACGCAAACCCGGGCCTCGGCCGCGCTCTGCTGAGCATTGATCGCCGCCCGTTTTTGTCCCTTGAAAACGCTGCCTGACCGGCCACCTACCCATTTGGGTAATCCCGATAAAAATAGTCAGGTATTGCCTAGACTGAGACTTGTCTTCCTTCTTGATTGGAGACGGCCATGTCGACCCGCATCCCCCGCGATACCCCCATGCTCGACCAGCTCGAAAGCGGCCCGTGGCCCAGCTTCGTGGCCGGCCTCAAGCGCCTGGCCAAAGACAACGACATGATGGTCGACCTGCTGGGCCAGCTCGAAACCTCCTACGAAACCCGCAAGGGCTATTGGAAAGGCGGCACCGTCGGCGTGTTCGGCTACGGCGGCGGCATCATTCCGCGCTTTACCGAACTGAAGGACGAAAACGGCAAGCCGCTGTTCCCCGAGGCAGCCGAATTCCACACCCTGCGCGTGCAGCCGCCGGCCGGCATGCATTACACCTCCGACCTGCTGCGCAAGCTGTGCGATGTCTGGGTCGACAACGGCGGCTCGGGCCTGATCGCGTTCCACGGCCAGTCCGGCGACATCATGTTCCAGGGCGTCAGCAGCGAGAACGTGCAGGCGGTGTTCAACGGCCTCAACGAAATCGGCTTCGACCTCGGCGGCGCCGGCCCGGCGCTGCGCACCTCGATGTCCTGCGTCGGTTCGGCGCGCTGCGAAATGTCCTGCTTCGACGAGGCGCGGGCGCTGCGCACCGTCATCAACAACAACCTCGACGACATGCACCGTCCATCGCTGCCCTACAAGTTCAAGTTCAAGTTCTCCGGCTGCCCGAACGACTGCGTCAACGCGATCCAGCGTTCCGACATGGCGACCATCGGCACCTGGCGCGACAACATCCGGGTCGACGAGAAGCTGGTGCAGGACTACTACAGGGTGCATGGCATGCACGACCTCTACAACGACGTGGTCGGCCGCTGTCCGACCAAGGCCGTCACGGTGGTGGTGTCCGATCAGGTCGCGGCCAACCCGCATCTGTCGGTGGCCCAGCTGGGCGACGGCAATGCCCTGTGCATCGACAACAAGAACTGCGTGCGCTGCATGCACTGCCTCAACGTCATCCCCGGCGGCCTCTTGCCCGGCAAGGACAGGGGCGTCTCCATCCTGGTGGGCGGCAAGGGCGTGCTGAAGATCGGCGCCACCATGGGCAGCGTGATCATCCCGTTCATGAAGCTGGAAACCGACGAGGATTTCGCCAAGCTGAACGAACTGGCGCGGAACATTCTCGATTTCTTTGCGGAAAACGCGCTGGATCACGAGCGCACCGGCGAAATGATCGAGCGCATCGGGCTGGCCAACTTCCTCGAAGGCATGAACATCCCGGTCGATCCCAACATGATCAGCCAGCCGCGTTCCAACCCCTACTTCCGCTCCGACGACTGGGACGAGCAGGCCGCCAAATGGGTCGAGCACAAGCAGCAGAAAGCGGCCTGAAGCACTGTCGTCGATGCGCAGAAAGCCCTCGCCGCCCGCCTGCGCGCCGCTGTCCGGGCGCCGTCCCGCCAGACGGGCGGATATCCATGCGCCGCGCTTTGCCGCCATTCGCGGCGATGCCCGCTGGCACGTCCGATCTTGCAAGCGCCACACAAAACTGACACAGTCCGGAAAAATCGGGCTTGGGTTTCACGGATGGATCGATCGAGCCTGAATGGAAGCGACATCGTTCGTGAAAGCGGTTTTACCCTCAAGCGCAAGATCAATAAGGAGACCATCGTGAACCAAAAACATTTCCTGGCCACCCTCGCACTCGGATTCTTTCTGGCCGTTCCCGCGACCAGCTTCGGACAGGGCAAGGCGCTGATCATTTCCCCGACGGACGGCGCCACCCTGGACCCGCTGGACGAGATCCGGCTGTCCTATGAAGTGAATCCCGGCCCGCGCGGCGATCACGCCCATCTCTACATCGATGGCAAGGAAGTGGCGATCTTGCGCAAGCGCAAGGGCGATTATTTGCTGGAAACCCTGTCGTCCGGCAAGCGCAGCCTCTGCGTCAAGGTGGTGAACAAGGCCCACGTGCCCATCGGCATCGGACAGTGCATCCAGGTCACGGTGAAGTAAGCGGTGGGCGCGGAAAACCTTGCCTACGCCCTGACCCAGGTGGTGCATAACTTCGGCGCCGCCGCCGTGCTCGGCGGCG
>NZ_MKUG01000177.1 GCF_001897685.1 Thiobacillus sp. 65-1402 | reverse complement strand
GCTTCACCATGCCTTCCCGGCAGGGACAGAAGGCGCGGGAGGTGCGGCAACGGGTCTGGGTCAAGCGCACATCGGTTGCCGATGGCCGGGGCGGTAGGGTGGAAGTGAATTGCCTGGTGGCACGGGAAGAAGGCGCTCCCCATGGCGTGAAGCCGGTGGAATGGCGGCTGTTGACCAATCGGCCGATCGACAGCTTCGAAGCGGCCACCGAATTGATCGACTGGTACCGGGCGCGCTGGGAGATCGAATTGTTCTTCCATGTCCTCAAGAACGGCTGCCGCGTGGAGGCTTTGCAGTTGAGCACGGTGGAACGTCTGGAACGCGCCCTGGCGCTGTTCATGGTGGTGGCCTGGCGGATTGCCCGGCTCATGCGCCTGGGGCGTACCTGCCCCGATCTGGATGCGGCCTTGCTGTTCGAGCAGGATGAATGGCAGGCGGCCTATATCCTGAATCGGAAGAAGGTGCCGAAGACACCACCCAAACTCAACGAACTGGTGCGCCTGGTGGCGATGCTCGGCGGTTTCCTGGCGCGCAAGGGCGACGGCGAGCCGGGCGTGAAGACCATTTGGCTTGGCCTCCAGCGCGTCATGGATTTCGCCGCAGGAATCAGATTCGCTCGCGAGGCTCATGCACTATGAGTTGTGTGTAATGGAATGCGTTCAGTCCGGCGATGAGGTTACCCCGAACAGTGCCGGTCGTGGCGTCACCATCATCGAACTGGGCATCGATGGCTTGGGCAATCTTGGCAGACAGGTTATTGCTGCAAATCACTGGGCCGACCAGCCCTAGGCCCCCGTTCTGGACGCCAGTTCTGCCTTGAGCAGCATTGACTGGCTGGGTTCTGTCTGTGTTCGCGCCGCCAATCAGCCCAGCCAGCCGCAGATGGTGCCAGAACAGACAATCCTCGGTCACAGAGGCGTTGTTGCAGGCGGTATTGTAGGTACCATCCAAAATGCCGTTACCGTTTCCATCGCCAGTATTCGTCCAGCGTGCGACTGCACCCCTATCATCTCCGGGAAGAGCACGGTAACGATCCTGATACAGATTGATCGCCGCTGTTACCGACTGGAAGTCGTTGGCGACGTTGCGAATGCGGGCCTGGGTGATCAACTCCTGGCCCTTTAGAATGCCGCCGAGCAGCAGACCGATGATGACCAGCACGATGGCGATCTCGATCAGGGTGAAACCCGACTGGCGCTGCGGGAAGGGGTGGGGCATGGTGGAAGGCTCCATTGTGTTATTGCCTGGCGTGCGTTTTTGCAAAATGCGTGCCACCTGGTCTGTGTTTGTAATCATTTGATTTACAATAAAAAAATGAGAATAAACGTGCATTGCCCGGGGCCGGGTTGATGAAAATACGACGCGCTCGCCGGAATCCCGTCAAGTTTTTTGCTGCGCACAGCCGCAGCCGGACTGCATTTCCCCGATGGATTGCCGATAGCAGTGTCATGCTGAACTCCCCGCGCGCCGTGACCTGGTATGACCGAGTCCGCTGAGAACAGGCCGCGGCTGGCCGGCTTGGCCTCACTGGTCGGTTTTTTCACGCGGGTGGCGCCCGGACGCTGGCTGGCGCTGATGCTGCTGGCGCTGCATGCCGCCGTGGTGTTCGACGCCGAGGCGGCGGTGACGCGCGCCTTCCTGCTGGCGCATTACGGGCTGTTCCTGCTGTGGCAGCCGCTGGTGCGCAGCGAGGCGCGCATCGAGCCGCGCCTCGCGCTGCCGGTGTTCGCCATGGCGGCGCTGCTGGTGCTGGTCGACAGCACCTGGGTGATGGCGCTGTGGCTGGCGATTCTGGCGGGGCTGGTGGGCGCGGTGGCGGCTTCGCAGAACGCGCGCAGCCAGCGGCTGGCCTACCTGCTCGCGCTGGCCTATCTGCTGGCGCTGCTGCTGGCCTGGGTGCTGCCGCAAAGCCTGGGCGGCGCCGGACTGCCGGACGCGCTGCGGGCCGCAGTGCGCTACGGCTTGCCGCTGCTGCCGCTGGTGATCCTGTTCCTGCCGGTCAACCGCCAGCGCGGCGCCTCGTCGACGCTCGATTTCATCTACGGCCTGATGCTGTCGCTGCTCATCATGGTGATGGCACTGGGCGTATTTGCCGTGGTGGCGGTGGCCGGGGTGAGTTATGCGTGGGCGCTGGTGCAGACCCTGCTGGGGATGGCGGCGCTGCTGCTGACCCTGTCGTGGCTGTGGAATCCGCGTGCCGGGTTTGCCGGGCTGGGGCAGCTCACCTCGCGCTATCTGCTGTCGGTGGGGCTGCCGTTCGAGGGCTGGGCACAGCGCCTGGCGACGCTGGCCGAGCGCGAGCGCGATCCGGAATCCTTCGTGCGCGAGGCGCTGGCCGACTTGCACGAACTGACCTGGATCCGCGGCGGAAGCTGGCAGGCGGCACGCGGCGAGGGCAGTTTCGGCGAGCCCGCCGAACACGCCATCACCCATGCGTTTCATGGCTTGAGCCTGACCTGGCAATCCGCGCGCCCGCTCACCCCGGCGCTGGCGCTGCATGTGCGGCTGCTGTCGCAACTGCTGGGCTATTTCTACGCCGCCAAGGTGCGCGAGCAGACCCTGCGCGAGCAGGCCTACAGCCAGGCGATCCATGACACCGGCGCGCGGCTGACGCACGACGTGAAGAATATCCTGCAGTCGCTGAAAACCCTGCTCGCCGCCGCCGACATGTCCACGCCCGAGGACAGCGAGCGTCTGCTGGAACTGATGAAGCGGCAGCTGCCGCAGCTGGCGACGCGGCTGTCGCAGACGGTCGACAAGCTGAAGCAGCCGGCCGAGATGGACGTCGCGCACATACCGGCGCAGGCGTGGTGGGCGGGGCTGCAGACGCGCTACGAGAACGACGACGTGCAGTTCTTCGCCGAGGCGCTCGACGACACGCCGTTGCCGCAGGATCTGTTCGACAGCGTCGCCGACAACCTGCTCACCAACGCGCTGCGCAAGCGCCAGGCCGAGCCCGGCGTGGCGGTGGCGGTGCGCCTGGAACTGCAGCCGCTGGTGAGCCTGGCGGTGACCGACAGCGGCGCGCCGGCCCCCGAGCACGTGGCGCGCAACCTGTTCCTCAGCCCGGTGGCCTCGGATTTCGGACTCGGGGTGGGCTTGTACCAGGCCGCGCGGCAGGCGGCGCGCACCGGCTATCGACTGGAACTGCCGGACAACCAGGCGGGACGGGTGGCGTTCCGTCTGCAGGCTACGGACAACCGCCTGCCGGGCATACCCGGTTGATCAGCACGTTGAACGGCAGCCAGGCGACGAGGTCGTCGAATTCGCCCGCTGCGTCGCCCGGCCTGGAGGGGGGGCGGCTGACGTAGCGGTGGTCGGCGTCGAGGTTCTCGATTTCGTTGGCGCCGGGTGGCAGGGCGAGCGTACTGCCGTTGATGCTGCGTGCGCCCCAGCCGTTGGGGCCATGCGATACGATCACGACCGGCACATCGGCGGCCACGTCCACCGACGGACAGTCGGCCAGGGAGCAGACATGGTTCCACGTTGGCGTGGGCGCACTGCCATTGTGGAACCCCTTGGTTTTGTCGGTCAGGTCGGCATGGACGGCATAGCGCAGGCGATTGCCCCACGCGTCCTGGGCTGCCGCGCCCAGGGTGGTCCAGGGGAGGTTGCCGGTATCCCGCAAGCAGGTTCCGTCGGCCCTGCGGTCTTCCCGGCCATTATTGGCATCGCTCATGTTGCCATCGCCGTCATTGTCGATACCGGGCTCGAGATCGCTCTGTGCATCCGGGCAGGGCAGGTAATGACGTGTAATGGTTAGTGTGGTGTCAATTGTTGGGGGGAAGATCACTGGGCAGGAGGGTGGCACGGGACAAGTTGACGCGTCTGAGTCCCCATTACCATCAGCGTTGTAAGTGCAGGTACATGACGACGTGACTGAGCGCATGGCGTAGCCAAGAAGGGCCTCTTTGGCCTCCTGCAGCGTCTTGTTCGTCTCGGCAATCCGCCGCGCCTGGATCTGCGCCGACAGCGGCATCGCCAGTCCGCCGATCAGGATGGTGACGATGACCAGCACGATGGCCAGTTCGATCAGAGTGAAGCCGCGTTGGGAACTCATGGTGCGGATTCCTTCTCGCTGGGGGCGGCCGGCGTGGGCGGGAGCGGGCGCAATACCTGATAGGGTTCGTACACCCTGCCGTCGGCGCGGATCTGTCCCGGCTTCAGCCCCGATACGGCCGCGCCGTCGAGTTGCGGCTTGCCGTCGACCCAGCGCGTGGTCTTGCCGTCGGAACGGATCAGCATGCCGTCGAAACGCAGCGGTGCGGGCGTGGCGGGGACGGCGGTTTTGTTCTGGCCGCGCGGCTGGGTGAGGCTGCGGCTGCGCGCGGCTTCGAGCTGGGCGCGCTGTTCGGGCGTGTAGAACAGGCGCCCGGGGTCGGCGCTTGCTGCAAGGCCTGAACCACACAGGCACAGGGACAGGGAGAAAATCCAGGCTGAACCGTAATGCCCCGTTTCGCGCCGAACGGGCCGGCTGTTCCCTGTGCCTCCATGCCTCCGCGATGAACGGATTTTCATTGCGAAGTCCTCGATTCTACCGCCACGGTGAACCACAGCAGTTCGCATTCGGCCTGCAGGCGCGGCTGGTTGACCGGCTCGAACGACGCATCGCCGGGATGGGACAGCCGGCAGCCCTGCACGCGATAGATCCCGGGTGCGCGCGCCTTGAGCGCGTTCAGGAAGCGCATGAGATCGGTTTCCACCAGCAGCGGCAGGGTGAGGCTCATGCTCGTCTGTCCCAGCGGCAAGCCCCGGGCGAGCGCGGGAAGCGAAGCGGCGCGTGGCGTCAGCCGGTAATCCAGGCTGTAAAGCCCGGCATCGCGGTTGGCCAGTTGCGCCGCTTCGATCCAGGCCAGCCGGTCTTCTGCGCCGATAAAGCCGCGTGCGGTGAGCGCTTGATAATCGGCCAGGTGGGTGGCGATGAGTTGCTGCTGCTGGCGGCTGCGGTCGAGTTGCTGGCGCGCGCCGTTGAGCGCGCTGCGTTGCTGCTGCAGGGCAAGCCCGGCGTCTTGCGCCTGGCCGCGGCTCCACAGTATGCCGCCCCCAGCCAGCAGCAGTGCTGCCAGCACCAGCAGCAGCGACAGCTTGAGTGCGGCGAGCGGCGGGTGCTTCATGGCCGGGCCTCGCGGTAGCGCAGGCCGAGGCTGAAACGCGCGGCGGGGGATTCGCCCGCGCCGGCATCGAGCGTTCGCCCCGACAGGGTGCTGGCGGAATCGGCGTTCACCGGGCTGCTGCGCAAGCGCACGTCATGCAGGGCGGGCACGGCTTGCAGGGTATGCATGAACTGCTCGATGCGCTGCATGGCCGCGCGGTAATTGCCGTCGAACGGAACCAGCGAGGCGTCGAGGCTGACCCGCGTTC
>NZ_MKUG01000176.1 GCF_001897685.1 Thiobacillus sp. 65-1402 | reverse complement strand
ATCCGGCTGACCTCGTGAGGCGTGTCGTCCAGATGCGCACGGATGACCTGATAGACCTCCTGGTAGGGAGCCGAGTCGTCGCTCAGCACCACTGCCACCCGCGCAGCGATAGCCTGCGCCGGGACGAGGAGCAGACAGGCGAGAACCAGCCCCAGGCGCGCGATGCGGCATAACGCACCCCGCCTGCGCGGCACCCGAACCGTCAAGCCGCCCCCTGCTCCGCACTCCACAGGCAAGTGCCCCTGCTTTCCTTGGCAATCGCCTCCAGCAGGCTTGCGTGTGCCTCCAGCTCGGCATTCGACGCCGGCAGCAGGATGGGCCTGGGCCGTGCGTGTGCGACGTCCCGGGCAGCCTGCTCGCTGCATACGTCCAGCCCGATCGACAGGCTTTCCTGGCCGCGCGTCAGCGCCAGGTACACCGCAGCCAGCAGCTCGCAGTCGAGCAAGGCGCCGTGCAGCGTGCGCGCCGTGTTGTCCACGCCATAGCGTTTGCACAGCGCATCCAGATTGTTGCGCTGCCCGGGGTGCAGGGTCTTGGCCAGCGCCAGGGTGTCGGTCACGCCATCGCACCAGGTCGTCAGCGGCGCCATTTCCAGCAGGCGCAGCTCCATGTTGAGAAAGCCCACATCGAACGGCGCGTTGTGGATGATGAGTTCGGCGCCCTGGATGAAGTCGACGAACTCGCGGGCGATGCCAGCAAAACGCGGCTTGTCCTGCAGAAATTCGGGGGTGATGCCGTGCACCTGCATCGCCCCGGCGTCGATGTCGCGATCCGGGTTCACATAACGGTGCAGATGGTTGCCGGTGAGCCGCCGGTTGACCATTTCCACCGCCGCCACTTCGATGATGCGATGCCCCTGGCCGGGGTCGAGGCCGGTGGTTTCGGTATCCAGAATGATTTGCCGCATAATAGTGTCAGCTTCAGTGTTGTTGCGCCTGCAGAACGCCCTGGTTGGCCAGCGCGTCGGCACGTTCGTTTTCGGGGTGGCCGGCATGACCCCGCACCCATTTCCACTCGATGCGGTGCTGCTGATTCAAGGCGTCGAGCTGCTGCCACAGATCCTGGTTCTTCACCGGCTTGCCGTCGGCGGCACGCCAGTTGCGCCGCTTCCAGCCGGGCAGCCATTCGCTGATGCCTTTTTGCACATACTGCGAATCGGTGTGGACTTCGACCGTGGAGGGACGCTTCAGCAGTTCCAGCGCGCGGATCACCGCGGTCATTTCCATGCGGTTGTTGGTGGTGGCGGCCTCTCCGCCGTAGATTTCCTTGCGGTGTCCGGCCGATACCAGCAATGCGCCCCAGCCGCCGATGCCGGGATTGCCCTTGCAGGCACCGTCACTGTATATGTAAATGGTGTCAGCGTTCACGATGGACTCGATACTGTTTGAGATTGATCACCTTGGCCGCGGGCGACAGAAAACGTTGTGTCACCGGCGTTTTCCACTGCGGCAGGATGATGTTCATGCCCTGCACGCGCTTCACCGCCTGCAGAAAATACACGCCGCCGCCCATCGCCCACCAGCGGTCGCCGGCGGGCTCCATGAAACGCAGCCGCCGCAGCCAGTTTGCGCGGTTGATCGGCGGACGGTAGCAGCACATGCTGCCGGCCGCCACCTCGAGTCCCAGCAACGCCATCCAGTCTTTCACCCGCGAAATATTCAGGAAGCTGCCGTTCCATGGATAACCGCATTCGCCGCCCTGCAGCCTGCGTGCCAGCCCCCACAGGCTGCGCGGATTGAAGCCGGCCAGCACCAGGCGGCCTTCCGGGCGCAGCACGCGCTCGGCCTCGCGCAATACCTGATGCGGGTTGGCGCTGAACTCCAGCACGTGCGGCAGCAACAGCAGGTCGAGCGACTGGCTCTCGAACGGCAGGAACATGGAATCGGCCCGTACCTGGGCAGGGGTTTCCACCGCGCAGGTCAGCCGCAGCGGAATGCGGCTGTTGCGCAGGAAATCGATCTGCGGCAGCCCCACCTGCACGGCGTTGAAACCGAACACATCCGACACCGCATGATCGAAATAGCGCCGCTCGCGGAACAGCAAATGCTTTCCCAGCGGCGTGTCGAACCATTCTTCATCCAGTCTGGATAACATAGTCATTCCTCCTGTCCTGCAGCCGCACGTATGTTGACCCTCATCCCCCTGCCCGCGTTCGCAGACAACTACATCTGGGTGCTGCACGACGGCCGCCACGCCATCGCCGTGGACCCCGGCGATCCGGCACCGCTGATTGCATTTCTCGATGCGCATCGGCTCGCGCTGACGGCGCTGCTGATCACCCACCATCACCGCGACCATACTGGCGGCAACGCCCAGCTGCGTCAACGCTACGGCTGTGCCGTGTACGCCCCGGAGAACCCCCGCATTCCCGCCGTCAGCCATCCCCTGCACGGCGGCGATTCGGTGGCGCTGGCCCAGCCGGAGGTGCGTTTCAAGGTTCTTACCACGCCCGGCCACACGCTCGACCACCTCAGCTACGTCGGCCACGGCTTCCTGTTTTGCGGCGACACCGTATTCGGCTGCGGCTGCGGCAAGCTGTTCGAGGGCAGCCCGGCCATGATGGCCGCCAGCCTCGATGCCATTCTGGCCCTGCCCGATGCTACCCGAGTCTGCAGCGCGCATGAATACACCTTAAGCAATATCGACTTCGCCAAAACCCTGGACGGCTGCAATCCCGCCTTGCTGGAACGCGAACGGCAGGATCGCGCGCGGCGTTCGCGCAATCTGCCCACCTTGCCGTCCACCCTGGCCCTGGAAAAAGCCACCAATCCGTTTCTGCGCTTTCACGATCCCGACATGACGGCCTTTGCCGCCCGCTACCTGAATCGGCCCCATCCCAGCCCGGCCGAGACGTTCGGCGCCATCCGCGCCGCCAAGGACGCCTGGGACGGTTGACCGCCCCCCGTCCGACCGCTTAGGATGGGGGCTTGTTGAGTACGGGAGACCGACTTGCCCGGAATCAAATTGGCCCATCCCCGATCGGCCGGCATCAAATTAAACCGCTTCAGCCTGGCTGTGCTGGCACTGCTCTTCAGCCACCCCGTCATTGCAGCGGAATCCCTCGCCGCTATCCAGACCCTGGAATGGGGCGGTGACGCCGACAGCAGCGCAATCGCCGGCGCTCCCCCCGCCAACGCCAGCCAGGACGATGTCTGGCAGCGCATCCGCAACGGCTTCAAGATCGAAGACGCCACGCCAAACCCGCTCGTTGCCGTGCACGAATCCTGGTACGCGGCGCGGCCGGAATCCGTGCGGCGCATCGTCGACCGCGCGCGCCGCTATCTGTTCCACATCGTCGAGGAAGTCGACCGCCGTGCGATGCCGATGGAAATCGCATTGCTGCCGATGATCGAAAGCGCATTCAACCCCACCGCGTTATCGCCGTCCGCCGCCTCGGGCATCTGGCAGTTCATCCCCTCCACCGGCCGCCTCTACGGCCTCAAGCAGGACAACTGGTACGACGGCCGGCGCGACTTCACCGCCGCCACCCAGGCGGCGCTCGACTACCTGGGCAAGCTGTATCTCGATTTCGGCGACTGGCAGCTGGCGCTGGCGGCCTACAACTGCGGCGAAGGCTGCGTTGCGCGCGCCATCCAGAAGAACGTCCAGCAGGGACTGCCCACCGATTACGCCAGCCTGGCCCTGCCCAGCGAAACCCGCCATTACGTCCCCAAGCTTCTCGCCATCAAGAACCTGATACGCAACCCCGAACAGTACGGCATCGCCATCGACGCGCTGCCCAACCAGCCCTATTTCGACCAGGTCACCGTCCATGCCAACATGGACATCCACTCCGCCGCGCGGCTGGCGGGCATGAAAAGCGACGAGTTCATCGCGCTCAACGCCGCTTTTCCGCGCAATCTCATCCGTTCCGACACGCCGGTCAACCTGCTGATCCCGGTCGACAAAGCCGACAAATTCCAGCGCAACCTGGAAACCGCCAGCTGGGACTCCTGGCAGCCCTATACGGCGCAAAAGGGCGAACGCCCCGAAGCCATCGCCAAACGCTTCGATGTCAGCCTTGCCCGCCTCGAAGAACATAACCAGTTTCAGTTGAAACGCGGCAAACTGGTGCGCGCGCAGACCATACTCGTCCCCGTCAGGGGCCGTGGCGTGGCCGCGGCGCAAAGCGCCGCCCCGGCACCAGCGATGAGCGCAAGCCAGCACCAGGTCGAGCGCGGCGACACGCTGTTCGGCGTGGCCCGCCGTTACGGCCTGACCGTCGCCCAGCTGACCCAGGCCAACCCCGGCCTCGATGGCGGCCTCAAAGCCGGCCAGACCCTGCGCCTGCCCCTGAACGAACAGGCCGCCCGGCAACCCGAAGCCTTC
>NZ_MKUG01000175.1 GCF_001897685.1 Thiobacillus sp. 65-1402 | reverse complement strand
GACAAGCCGCTCACCGGCGACGAGCGCACGCTGTGCATCGCGCTCGGCAAGCGCCTGGCCGAAACCGCCGTGAAGCTGGCAGCATGAGCCGCCCGGCGAGGAACCCGCGCAGCGGGATCGAGGGCCGGCGCATGCTGCCGGAAGCCGGACGCATGAAAACCCTGCAAATCGTCTCCAGCGTCAGCCTGATTGCGCTGATTTTCCTTTGCCTGGCGTGGGAACTGGCGCTGGCGCCGATCCGCCCCGGCGGTTCCTCGCTGGCGCTCAAGGCGCTGCCGCTGTTGCTGCCGCTGATGGGCATCCTGAAAGGCCGCCGCTATACCTATCAATGGGCGCCGATGCTGGTGCTGGCCTACTTCAGCGAAGGCGTGGTGCGCGCATGGTCGGATACCGGCCTGTCGGCATGGCTCGCCGGCGCCGAGGTCGCGCTGTCGGTGGCGTTCTTCTTCGCCGCGATCTATTACGCCAAGTTCAGCGCGCCGTCGCGGCAGGCGCAATAAAAAACGCCCCGCGGGGCGTTTTTCATTCGGCATGGCTCACACCTGCGGATGCGCGCGCTCGCGTTTGCTGTGCAGCTTGTTGAGCGCGTGCAGATAGGCCTTGGCCGAAGCCACCACGATGTCGGTATCGGCGCCCTGGCCGTTGACCACGCGCCCGTCCTGCGCCAGCCGCACCGTCACCTCGCCCTGCGCGTCGGTGCCGCTGGTGATGTTGTTGACCGAATACAGCAGCAGGTCGGCGCCGCTGTTGACCACCGATTCGAGCGCCTTGAACGTCGCATCGACCGGGCCCGAGCCATCTCCCGCGGCCTGTTTCTCGGCGCCCTCGTCGGTGAACACCAGTTGCGCGTGCGGGACTTCGCCGGTTTCGGAACACACTTTCATCGATACCAGCTTGTAGCGTTCATGCCCGGCGGCGTAGCCTTCGTCGGACACCAGCGCCTGCAGGTCCTCGTCGAAAATCTCGCGCTTCTTGTCGGCCAGATCCTTGAAGCGGGCGAACGCGGCGTTGAGCGCTTCCTCGCTGTCGAGCACGATGCCGAGCTCGGAAAGCTTGGTCTTGAACGCGTTGCGGCCCGACAGCTTGCCGAGCGTCAGCCGATTGGCGTGCCAGCCGACATCTTCCGCGCGCATGATTTCGTAGGTCTCGCGGTGCTTCAGCACGCCGTCCTGGTGGATGCCCGATTCGTGGGCGAAGGCGTTGGCGCCGACGATGGCCTTGTTCGGCTGCACCGGGTAGCCAGTGATGGTGGAAACGAGCTTGGAGGCCGGCACGATCTGGGTGGCGTCGATGCGCGTGTCGCAATTGAACACGTCGCGGCGGGTGCGCACCGCCATCACGATCTCTTCCAGCGAAGCGTTGCCGGCGCGCTCGCCCAGCCCGTTGATGGTGCACTCGACCTGGCGCGCGCCGTTCATCACCGCGGCGAGCGAGTTGGCGACCGCCATGCCGAGGTCGTTGTGGCAGTGGGTCGACCAGATCACCTTGTCGGAGCCGGGCACGCGCTCGATCAGCTGCTTCATGCGCTCGCCCCACAGCGCGGGGATTGAATAGCCGACGGTGTCGGGCACGTTGATGGTGGTGGCGCCGGCCTTGATCACCTCGGCGAAGATGCGCACCAGGAAATCCATGTCGGAGCGCACCGCGTCCTCGGCCGAGAATTCGACGTCGTCGGTGTATTCGCGCGCGAGCCTGACTGCCTTCACCGCCGCCTCGACCACCTGGTCGGGCTGCATGCGCAGCTTCTTTTCCATGTGGATCGGGCTGGTGGCGATGAAGGTGTGGATGCGCCCCGACCTGGCCGGCTTGATCGCGCCGCCCGCCGCGTGGATGTCGCGCTCGTTGGCGCGCGCCAGCGAACAGACGGTCGAATCCTGGATCGCTTCGGCAATCGCGCGGATGGCATCGGCGTCGCCCGGGCTGGCCGCGGCAAAGCCGGCCTCGATCACGTCGACGCCGAGTTTTTCCAGCTGGCGCGCGATGCGCAGCTTTTCCTCCCGGGTCATCGACGCGCCGGGGCTTTGCTCGCCGTCGCGCAAGGTGGTGTCAAAAATAAACAAACGGTCGTTCATGGCTGGCTCCATGGAGGGTCGGCGTCGCGTTCAGGTGCGGGATGCCGACGCATTATATAAGTCTGCCGCATGCAGCTCGCGGCGCGGGGGTACTGCTCGGGGGAAGGGGGTTCAATGTGCGCGCGCGACGCGCAGCAGCAGGCCGCCGAACAGAAGGCTCGGCAGGCAGAGGAGGAAGGACGGTTGCGTCTGATTAGACATGGTCTAAATTCTATCTATTTTTCGCTGCCCTGCAAGGGGGACGGTTTTTTGCGATGCAGCAGCTTCCACAGCGCATCGCCATAGCCCGACAGGCCATACAGCACGAACACGCCGAACAGCACTTCGGGCGGGCTGGTCGACACCAGGATGAAGGCCAGCACAATCAGCAGGATGGCGAAGAAGGGCACGCTTTTCCTGAGGTTGATCTCCTTGCCGCTGTAATAGCGGAAGTTGCTGACCATGGACAGCCCGCCAAACAGGGCCAGCGCGGTGGCGAGCCAGCGCACATCCTGGCCCGGCACGCCGTATTCGACCATCACCCAGACGAAGCCTGCGATCAACGCCGCGGCAGACGGGCTGGGCATGCCCTGGAAGAAGCGCTTGTCGGTGACGGCGTCGAGCTGGGTGTTGAAGCGCGCCAGGCGCAGGGCGGCGCCGGCGCAATAGACGAAGGCGGCGATCCAGCCGAGCTTGCCCATGCCCTGCAGGGCGAACTCGTAGATCACCAGTGCGGGCGCGACGCCGAACGACACCATGTCCGACAGGCTGTCGTACTCGGCGCCGAAGGCGCTTTGCGTGTGCGTCATGCGGGCGACGCGGCCGTCGAGGCCGTCGAGCACCATGGCGATGAAGATGGCCACCGCGGCATGCTCGAAACGTCCGTTCATCGCCTGCACCACGGCATAGAAGCCGGCGAACAGCGCCCCGGTGGTGAACAGGTTGGGCAGCAGGTAGATGCCACGGTCACGCATCCGCGGTCGCTTCGATTCGGTCTTGCGGTGGTGGAATTCGAGCATGGCGAACCTAGGGCGTGTTAACGCTAATTTCGCGCCCGCGTTGCCGCGAGAAAGCGATGGATGCAAGGCGCGTCGCGCCGGCAAGGGCCATCCCTTGCCAAGCGGCGCAACGCCGCAGACGCGCTTTCTCGCGGCAACCCGGAGGGACGGGCTGATTCGGGCGCATGCCTTTGTCGCGAGCCGCTTGCAGTGAACGACACTGCAGCGCGCCTCGCTTCGCGGCCCGCATCCCGAATCGGCCTCGTCGCGGGCGTGAAATTAGCGTTAACACGCCCTGGCTACCAGCGAGCCAGTATGGTACGCCCGCCGGTCACTTTTTGGCCAATCGAGACCTCGGCGCGCGCCGTCGTCGGCAGATAGACGTCGACCCGCGAACCGAAGCGGATGAAGCCGTAGCGCTGGCCGCGCGCCAGCTTGTCGCCGATGCGCACGTAGCACAGGATGCGCCGCGCGATCAGCCCGGCGATCTGCACGCTCGTCACATCGCCGCGCGCAGACCGTATCCACACCGCGTTGCGTTCGTTTTCGGTGGAGGCCTTGTCGAGATCGGCATTGACGAAGCGGCCCGGCGTGTACCAGCGCCCCTTGACCTCGCCGTCGACCGGGCTCTTGTTGGAATGCACGTTGAACACGTTCATGAACACGCTGATCTTCAGCGCCTCGCGTTCCAGGTAGGGGTCGTTGACCTTTTCCACCACGACGATGCGGCCGTCGGCCGGTGCGATCACCGCATCGGCGTCGGCCGGCGGCAGCCGCGCCGGATCGCGGAAGAACTGCAGCGCGAACGCCGCCCAGATCCAGAACGGAATCGACCACCAGCCGAGCAGCCAGGTGGCGATCAGGGCAGCAGCAAACGCGGCCAGCAAAACCAGCCAGCCCTCGCGGGCGATAAGGGGATGGGTCATGTTTTAGGGGCCAGGGTTTAGGAGCTAAGGGCTAGGGAAAAACGAAGGCGCGGCGCAGCCGCATGCCCCCTAGATCCTAGATCCTAGCCCCTAGTCCCTTAGTTCTTGGACTGGTCGACCAGCTTGTTCTTGCTGATCCACGGCATCATCGCGCGCAGTTTGGCGCCGACGACTTCGATCTGGTGCTCGGCGTTGAGGCGGCGGCGGGCAGTCATCTCGGGGTAGTTGGTGCGGCCTTCGAGGATGAACTGCTTGGCGTAGTTGCCGTTCTGGATGTTGTCCAGGCACTCTTTCATCGCGGCTTTCGACTGCGCGTTGATGACCTTGGGGCCGGTCACGTATTCGCCGTATTCCGCGTTGTTGGAGATCGAGTAGTTCATGTTGGCGATGCCGCCTTCGTACATCAGGTCGACGATCAGCTTCAGTTCGTGCAGGCACTCGAAGTAGGCCATTTCCGGCGCGTAGCCCGCTTCGGTCAGGGTTTCGAAGCCGGCCTTCACCAGGTCGACGCAGCCGCCGCACAGCACAGCCTGTTCGCCGAACAGGTCGGTCTCGGTTTCTTCGCGGAAGGAGGTTTCGATCACGCCGCCCTTGGTGCCGCCGTTGGCGCAGGCATAGGACAGGGCGAGGTCACGCGCCTTGCCGGACTTGTCCTGGTACACCGCGATCAGCGACGGCACGCCGCCGCCCTGGGTGTAGGTCGAGCGCACCAGATGGCCGGGGCCCTTGGGCGCCACCATCACGACGTCGAGGTCGGCGCGCGGGGTGATCTGGTTGTAGTGCACGTTGAAGCCATGGGCGAAAGCGAGCGTCGCACCCTGCTTCAGGTTGGGTTCGATATCGCTGTAATACGTCGCTGCCATCAACTCGTCGGGAATCAGGATCATCACGAAGTCGGCGGCCTTCACGGCATCGGCAATTTCCTTGACGTCGAGCTTGGCCTTCTTGGCCTTGTCCCACGAGGCGCCGCCCTTGCGCAAGCCGACGGTGACTTTCACGCCGGAATCCTTCAGGTTGTTGGCGTGGGCATGGCCCTGCGAGCCGTAGCCGATGATGGCGACCTTGCGCTTCTTGATGAGGGAAAGATCGGCGTCCTTGTCGTAAAAAACTTTCATGTGAATTCCCGGGCAAATAAATAAAAACGGATTGAAAATCAGGCTTTGAGGCTGCGCTCGCCGCGTCCGATGCCGGACGCGCCAGTGCGCACGGTTTCGATGATGAAGGCGGGATCGATCGCCTCCAGGAATGCGTCCAGCTTGGAGCCGGTGCCGGTCAGTTCGATGGTGTAGGTGGCATCGGTGACGTCGATGATGCGGCCGCGGAAGATGTCGGCGGTGCGCTTCATTTCCTCGCGCCCGGCGCCCGTCGCCTTGACCTTGACCAGCATCAGCTCGCGCTCGATGTGGCGGCCCTCGGTCAGGTCCATCACCTTGATCACGTCGACCAGCTTGTTGAGCTGCTTGGTGATCTGCTCAATGACCTCTTCCGAACCCACGGTGACGATGGTCATGCGCGACAGGG
>NZ_MKUG01000174.1 GCF_001897685.1 Thiobacillus sp. 65-1402 | reverse complement strand
ACATGCTGGGCCTGGGATACGGCCTCGGCAGCCTGCTGCCGGATGTCGGCGGCATGCCCTACCTGACCTTCCTCGCCGCCGGCACGGTCGCCTACAGCACGATGAACGCCGCCACGTTCGAGGTGCTGTATTCGAGCTTCTCGCGCATGCACGTGCAGCGCACCTGGGACGCCATCCTCAACGCGCCGCTCACGCTCGACGACGTGATGCTGGGCGAGCTGACCTGGGCGGTGGCCAAGAGCCTGCTGTCCGGGCTGGCGATCCTGGCGGTGATCTGGGGACTCGGGCTCTACGGCGATTTCTGGATGACGCTGTGGATCATCCCGGTGGTGGCGCTGGTCGGCTTCTGCTTCGGCGGCATGGGGCTGGTGATGAATGCGGTGTCGCCGAGCTACGATTTCTTCCTCTACTACTTCACGCTGGTGATCACGCCGATGGTGCTGCTGTGCGGCGTGTTCTTTCCGGTATCGCAACTGCCGCTGCCGGTGCAAAGCGTGTCGGCCTGGCTGCCGCTCACCCATGCCATCGATCTGGCGCGCCCGCTGGTCGTCGGCAGCATGCCCGACAACATTGCGCTGCATGCCGCCGCGCTGCTGGTTTACGGCAGCCTGGGCTATGTCGTCGCGCTGGCGCTGACGCGGCGGCGTCTGCTCAAATAGTCAAACGCCGGCCGCCTGCCGGTCGGCGTGATAGCTCGAGCGCACCATCGGTCCGCAGGCGGCATGCCTGAAGCCCATCGCCAGCGCCTCCTGCTCGAACTGCGCAAAGCGTTCCGGGGTGACGAAACGCAGCACCGGCAGGTGATGCTGCGAGGGCTGCAGATACTGGCCGAGGGTCAGCATGTCGACGTCGTGCGCACGCAGGTCGCGCATCACCTGCAGGATCTCGTCGTCCTCCTCGCCCAGCCCCAGCATCAGCCCGGACTTGGTCGGAATGTCGGGATGGCACGCCTTGAAATCCTTCAGCAGCTTGAGCGAGTGCGCGTAGTCGGCGCCGGGACGCGCCGCCTTGTAGAGACGCGGCACGGTTTCCAGGTTGTGGTTCATCACGTCGGGCGGCGCCATGTCGAGCATGTCGAGCGCCTTCTCCAGCCGGCCGCGGAAATCCGGGGTGAGGATTTCGATGCGGGTGGCCGGCGAGGCTTCGCGCACCGCCGCGATGCACTGCGCGAAGTGTTCCGCCCCGCCGTCACGCAGGTCGTCGCGGTCGACGCTGGTGATCACCACGTATTGCAGCGCCATCAGCGCGATCGTCTCGGCCAGGTGGCGCGGCTCGTCGGCGTCCGGCGGCAGCGGCGTGCCGTGGCCGACGTCGCAGAAGGGACAGCGCCGCGTGCACAGGTCGCCGAGAATCATGAAGGTGGCGGTGCCGTGGCCAAAGCATTCGCCGAGGTTGGGGCACGAGGCCTCTTCGCACACCGTGTGCAGCTTCGCCTCGCGCAGGATGCCCTTCAGCCGCGCCACGTTCGGCACGTTGGGCGACTTGGCGCGGATCCAGGGCGGCAGGCGCATGCGCGGCTGCGGCACGATCTTGATCGGAATGCGCGCGGTCTTGGCGGCGCCTTTGTGCTGGAGAGGGTCTGCCATAATATGCTCGGAACAACGTCGGGAATATCAACTCTTGGGATTTTAGCTTATGCGCCTGTCGACCCTGACCCTGCTGGCTGCGTGGAGTAGCGTCTCCATAGCCGGCGCCGATTTCAGCGTGGATGCGGAAACCGGGCTGGCCACCTGGCAAGCCGAAAGCGGCGCCATCCAGGTGCGCCTGACCCAGATCAGCCCGGACCAGGCGCGCGGTTTTTATCAGGCGCGCGGTTTTTCCGCCACCGCGGCGGAACGCTACGCCGCCGAATGCATCTTCATGACGGTGGTGCGCAATATCGGCGAGACGCCGATTCAGCACCGCCTGGCCGACTGGCGCTATGAACCGGCCGGGCAGCCGCCACGCGCCATTCGCAGCAAGGTCGAGTGGGAACGCATCTGGAAACGCCAGGGCGTGAACGAGGCCGCGCGCATCGCCTTCAACTGGGCGCAGTTCCCCGCCGCGCAGACCTTCGCGCCGGGGGACTGGAACCAGGGCATGACGACCTACAGCGTGCCGCGCAACGGCCAATTCGACCTGCGCTTCGTCTGGCGCGCAGACGGCAAAACCCATTCAGGAAAACTCGAACAGGTGAGGTGTGCAAATGAAACGTCTTGATCGCATCGCAGGCATGCTGCTGGGGACGGCGCTGATATTCGGCATCCCGGCCACGACCGGCGCCCACGCAGCGGACCTCCCGCCGCTGTCCCACAGCCTGATGAAGCAGGCGCCCAAGCCCGCTCCGGCACTCAAGCTGAAAGACATCGACGGCGCAACGCACGATCTGGCGAAGCTCAGGGGCAAGGTCGTGCTGATCAATTTCTGGGCAACCTGGTGCCCGCCGTGCCGGCGCGAAATGCCGTCGATGGAACGCCTGTCGCAGGCGCTCAAAGGCGAAGCCTTTGCGGTGCTGGCAGTCGATGTCGGCGAAGACGCCGACACCATCCACGCCTTCACCAGCCAGCTCGACACCGCGCTGCACTTTCCCATTCTGCTCGACAGCACGAGCCGCGCCATGCAGGCCTGGAAGGTGGCGGGGCTGCCGACCACCTTCCTGGTCGACAAGCAGGGGCGCATCGTCGCCAGCGCCATCGGCGGGCGCGAGTTCGACCATCCGGACATGGTGAAGGCGATCCGGGACGTGATGGGGAAGTAGGGGCTAGGGGCTGGGGCCCGGGGGCTGGTGGATCGTGTTCAGCAGCGCCTGCCCGAGGGCTTCTTCGACCTGCGCGAGCGGCAGGGTGATACCGAGGTCGCGGCATTGCGTCACCGGCATGCCGGCGTAGCCGCAGGGATTGATGGCGGCAAACGGCGCCAGGTCCATGTCGACGTTGAGCGCCAGCCCATGATAAGTGCAGCCATGCTTCACGCGCAGGCCGAGCGCAGCGATCTTGGCGCCGGCGACATACACGCCCGGCGCCCCTGCCAGCCGTGCGGCGGCCACGCCCTGCGCCGCCAGCAGGTCGATCACCGCCTGCTCCAGGCGCACCACCAGTTCGCGGATGCCGTAGCCGCGCCGCCGCAGGTCGACCAGTACATAGGCCACCACCTGTCCCGGCCCGTGGTAGGTGATCTGGCCGCCGCGGTCGATCGGGACGACGGGAATGTCGGTTTCGGCGATCAGGTGCTCGGGCTTGCCGGCCTGACCCTGGGTGTAGACCGGCGGATGCTCCAGCAGCCATAGCTCGTCCGGGGTATCGGCTGTGCGCCGCGCGGTGAAGTCCTGCATCGCCCGCCAGGTCGGGGCGTACTCGACCCGCCCCAGGCTCCGGACGCAGAGCCCCGGGCTGCCGTGCACACCCCCTTGCCGCGTGCAGCTCGAATCTTGCGCCTCGCCGTTCACAACGCCATCTTCACCCACGGATGCGCGGTGATCTCGCGATACAGCGCATCGAGCTGCGCCTTCGAGGTGGCACGCACCACGCAGGTCACGGACAGATAGTTGCCGCTGCTGGACGCGCGCATCTCGACGGTTTCGGCCTTGAAATCGGGCGCATGGCGCAACACCAGTTCGACCATGGTCTGCGCGAAGTCGTCGCGTCGCTGGCCCATGATCTTGATCGGGAAGTCGGTGGGAAATTGCAGCAGGGTGTCTTCTTCGCTCATGCGCGCATCACCTGTTGTTTGAAGGTTTGATACAACGCGTCCATCCGTCGCGCAATGGGGCCCGGCACGCCGGCGCCGACCGGGACGCCATCCAGCTTCACGATGGCCATGATTTCCTTGGTCGACGAGCTCATCCACAGCTCGTCGGCGGCGCGCACCTCGGCTTCGCCGATCGCCCGCACCTCATGCGGAATGCCGTGTGCCGCCGCGAGTTCCAGCACCACGTCGTAGGTGATGCCGGTCAGCATCAGGTTCGATGGCGGCGGCGCCAGCAGCACGCCATCCTTCACCGCGAAGATGTTGCTCGCCGCCCCTTCGGTCAGAAACCCGTCGCGCAGCATCACGGTCTCGGCACAATCGGCGTCGACCGCCTGCTGGCGCAGCAGGATGTTGGCCAGCAGCGAAATCGCCTTGATGTTGCAGCGTAGCCAGCGGTTGTCGACGGCGGTGACCGCGCACACCCCGGCGGCTTTTTGCTCGGGTGTGGCCGTCAGCAGCGGCTGCGCGAACATGAACACCGTCGGCGGCACGCCCTTGGGGAAAGCGTGGTCGCGCGGCGCAACGCCGCGGGTGACCTGGATGTAGATCGACTGGTCGGCGAAATCCTGCAGTTCAATCAAGCGCAGGATCAGGTCGCGCCACACATCGATCCCGTGCGGATTGGCTAGGCGTATCCCGTCGAGGCTGCCTTGCAGGCGGCGCAGGTGGTCGTCGAGCCGGAACGGCTTGTTCGAATACACCGGCACCAGCTCGTACACGCCGTCGCCGAAGACGAAGCCGCGGTCGAGCGCCGGGATCTTCGCTTCGGCAAGCGGCAGGAACTGGCCGTTGAGGTAGGCGCTCATTGCGCGAACAGCAGCCGGATCGAATCCCAGCCGCGGCCGAAAATGCCTGCCACGCCGACATCCTGCAGGGCAACCAGCGGGTAATCGCCGAGCGGCTGGCCGTCGAGCGTCAGCAGCAGGGTGCCCAGGCGCTGGCCCTTGCGCACCGGCGCCACGACCGGCTGCTGGGTGGTGGCCTGGGCCTTGATGCGAGCGCCGCCGCCCTTGGGTACCAGCACATGGAAATCCTGCGCAAACCCCATGCTCACCGAAGGGCGCACGCCGCGGTACAGCTTCGACACCTTGACCGGCTGCTGCGCGCGGAAGAGCAGCACGCTGTCGAAACTTTCAAAGCCGTAGTTGAGCAGCTTCAGGGTGTCCTGCGTACGCAGCGCGTCCGATCGCGTGCCCAGCGCCACCGCGATGCGGCGCTGGTCGCCGCGCTGTGCCGATGCCGCCATGCAATAGCCGGCCTGCGGCGTACGCCCGGCTTTCAGGCCGTTTACCGTGCTGTCGCGCCACAACAGGCGATTGCCGTTGTAATAGGTGATGCCCTTGAACGCAAACTCCTTCTGGGCGAACAGCGCCAGCCGATCCGGGTAGTCGCGCGCCAGTGCCCGGCTCAGCAAGGCGAGGTCGCGCGCGCTCGACTCATGCCCCGGCTCGCTCAATCCGGTGGCGTTCAGGAAACGGCTCTTGCTCATGCCGAGCCGCCTGGCCTCGCGGTTCATGCGTTCGACGAATGCCGCCTCGCTGCCGTCGGTCGCCGTCACCAGCGTCAGCGTGGCGTCGCTGGCCGACTGCACCAGCATCGCCTGCAACAGGGTGTCGACGCGCACCTGCTCGCCTGCCACGAGGAACACGCGCGCGCCGTCGGCCTGGACGGCGGCTTCCGGCACGGCGACCGTCGCGTCCAGGCGGAGCTTGTTTTTGCGGATATCGCCCAGCAGCACATAGGCCGTCATCAGCTGGGTCAGCGACGCCGGCGCCAGCGGCAGGTCGGCCTGATGCGCCGCCAGCTCGCGCCCGCTCGCCTGGTCGATCACCACCCAGGCGCGCGCCGAGACGCCAGCGGGGGCGGCCCATAGCGGGGCGGAGAACAGCAATGCCAGCCCCAACCAGATCAATTTCATGCGCAGTCCCATTGTCAATCGCGTCTAACCAGGACTGCGTTCAGGTCGAGACGTTCCCGCACCCGCGCACGATCCGCATGCGCCGCGTCGTCGCTGAGATAGGGACCGACCTGCACGCGGTGTAGCGAACCGTTGAGCACCACGCGGGTGCGGCCGGCATCGAGTTGCAGCGCCCGCGCCAGGCGTTCGAGCAATTGCTGCGCGTTATCCGGGCGCGAAAACGCGCCCACCTGCAGATAGACGCCGTCGAGCAGCGCTTCGCCGCGGGTATCGTAGGCCGCGGGATCGAGGCTTTCCACCCGCACGCGCGCGCTGCCGCCCCCCAGATACCCCAGCTTGTAAGCGGCGGTATACGACAGGTCGATGACGCGCTTGCTGTGGAACGGCCCGCGGTCGTTGATGCGCACCACCACCGACTTGCCGGTGCCGAGCGCGGTGACCCGCGCATAGCTGGGAATCGGCAGCGTGGGATGCGCCGCGGTCATGGCGTACATGTCGTACGGCTCGCCCGACGCGGTCTTCCTGCCATGAAAGCGGCGGCCGTACCACGAGGCCTGGCCTTCTTCGCGATGGGCGCGGCGCTCGGTCTGCGGGGTGTAGGCGTTGCCCAGCGCGACGTAGGGGCGGTTGGCGAAGCGATGCAGCGGCTCGTCGCGCGGCTCCGCGTCGGGTACCGCATCCAGGTTCGCCGGCGGATTGGCCTCGGGGCCGTCGTCGAGGTAATAGCCGCCCTTCTTTGCCGTCGCGGCGGGAGGCGGCTGCTTGGCGGGAACCGACGGGCTGCTGCCGCAACCGCCCAGCGCCAGGGCGGCGGCGGCCAGTCCCAGAATCAGGATCGTTTTCATGGCGGTATTTTATCGCGTCACGTTTTGTTCAGCTGACGGTGCGTCGCCACGCTCATCAGGATGCCCATCCCCAAGAGCAAGGTGATGAGCGCCGTCCCGCCATAGCTCATCAAGGGCAGCGGCACGCCGACCACCGGCAGGATGCCGGACACCATGCCCATGTTGACGAACACGTAGGTGAACAGATTGAGGCTCAGCGTGGCCGCCATCAGGCGCCCGAACTGGGTCGGCGCGCGCGCTGCGATGGTCAGGCCGCGCGCGACGATGGCCAGATACAGCCCGACCAGCAGAATCGCACCGATATAGCCGAACTCCTCGCCGAACACGGCGAAAATGAAATCGGTGGTGCGCTCGGGAATGAAGTCGAGCTGGTTTTGCGTGCCCTGCGTCCAGCCCTTGCCGAACAGCCCGCCCGAGCCGATCGCGATGGTGGACTGGATGATGTGGTAGCCGTCGCCGAGCGGGTCCGACGTGGGGTCGAGCAGGGTCAGCACGCGCCGCTGCTGGTAGTCGTGCAGCAGCCCCCATACCACCGGCAGGCTCGCCGCGCCGAGTGCGGCGCCGCCGAACATGGCCTTCCACGGCAGGCCGGCGAAGAACAGCAGGTAGAAGCCCGAAGCGCCGAGCATCAGCGCCGTGCCCAGATCGGGCTGGCGCAGCACCAGCAGGAACGGCACCAGCAGCAGGGCGCCGCCGACCAGAAAATGCTTGGCGCGCAGCACCGCCTCGTTGCGCTGGAAATACCAGGCCAGCATCAGCGGCAGCGCCAGCTTCAGCAGTTCCGACGGCTGGAAGGCCATCACGCCCAGATTCAGCCAGCGCCGCGAACCGTTGCGGATCTCGCCGAACAGCGCCACCCCGATCAGCAGCACCACCCCGGCCGCATACAGGGGCGGGCCGACCTTGGACAGCAGATGCGGCGGCACGTTGGCCATCACCACCATCACCGACAGCGCCAGCCCCATGTTGACGAGATGGCCGCTGATGCGCGCCGGGCTCTGGCCCGAAGCGCTCGCCACCACGGCCAGGCTGATGCCCAGCAGCAGCAGCACCAGGACCAGCAGGATGCCGTCGAGGTGGCTCAGCCGGCGCACGATCCAGTGTCTACTCTGCGGCATTGTCCGTCTCCAGCTTCATGTTGCCGGGGCGTTTCCCCGTCAGGTAATAATCGAACACCGCGCGCGCGACCGGCGCCGCGACCGAACTGCCATGGCCGCCGTTTTCCACCATCACCGCGACCGCTATGGTGGGGTTTTCGGCCGGGGCATAGGCAATGAACAGCGCATGGTCGCGATGCTGCCGCGCCAGGCGGCTTTCGTCGTAACGTGCCCCCTGCTTGATGCCGACCACCTGCGCCGTGCCGGTCTTGCCGGCTATCGTGTACGGCGCGCCGGCCGCGGCTACCGACGCCGTGCCGCCCGGGCGCATCACGTCCATCATGCCTGCGCGCACCACCCCGAGATTTTCCGGGTCGATCGCCACCTGCCGGCGCACGACGGCCGGCTGCGGCTGCCAGACATGGTTGAGCGGGTCGCGCACCGCCTGCACCAGACGCGGCTCGATCCGTTTGCCGCCATTGGCGAGCATGGCGGTCGCCGTCGCCAGTTGCAGCGGGGTGGTCAGGTGATAGCCCTGGCCGATGCCGGCGATCACCGTCTCGCCGGGATACCAGGCCTGCTTGAAGCGGCGCTGCTTCCAGTCGCGCGAAGGCAGCAGGCCGGACGACTCGCCTTCCAGGTCGATGCCGCTTTTCTCGCCGAGGCCGAACTGCGCCAGGTAGTCGTGCATGCGGTCGACCCCCATGTCCACTGCCAGCTTGTAATAGTAGATGTCGCACGACTGGGCGATGGAGCGCCGCAGGTCGACGCTGCCGTGACCGCCGCGCTTCCAGTCGCGGAACTGATGGCTGCTGTTGGGCAGCGTGAAATAGCCCGGATCGACGATGCTGTCCGCGGGCTTGCGCAAGCCCAGCTCCAGCCCGGCCAGCGCCATCAGCGGCTTGATGGTCGAGCCCGGCGGGTAGATGCCGCGCAATACGCGGTTCACCATCGGCCGCTCCGGCGATTCGTTGAGCGACTTCCAGGTTTCCGGGTCGATGCCGTCGACAAACAGGTTGGGGTCGAATCCCGGCTTGCTCACCAGCGCCAGCACGCCGCCGGTATTGGGATCGAGCGCCACCAGCCCGCCCAGGTAATCGCCGAACGCGTGCTCGGCCACCGCCTGCAGCTCCGCATCGAGATACAGCCGCAAGTCCTTGCCCGGCACCGGCGGAATCCGCGACAGCATGCGCACTGCGCGGCCGCTGGCATCGGTTTCCATCTGGTCGAAGCCGGTGCGGCCGTGCAGCAGGGTTTCGTAACTCTGCTCCAGGCCGGTCTTGCCGATGTGGACGCTGCCCTTGTAATTCTGCTCGCGGCCGTCCGCGCGCAGGCGTTTCAGGTCGCCGTCGTTGATGCGGCCGATAAATCCCACCACGTGCGCCATGCCGGGGCCGGCCTGATAATTGCGGAACAGCCTCGCCTTCACTTCCACCCCCGGCAGGCGATAGCGGTTGGCCGCCAGGATCGCCACCTCCTCGTCGGTGAGCTTGCTTTTCAGCGGCACGGTCTCGAACTCGTGCGATTCGGCGAGCAGGCGCCGGAAACGCCGCAATTGCCCCGGCGTAATCTCGATCAGCTGGCCGACCATGGCCAGCGTGGCCTCCAGATCGGAGGTCTGCGCCCGCGTCAGTTCCAGCGTGTAAGCCGAATAGTTTTCCGCCAGGATGCGGTCGTTGCGGTCCAGGATCAAGCCGCGGTTGGGCGCAGCGGGCACCAGCGAAATACGGTTGCTTTCGGCACGCTGGATGTAGTGATCGTGCTGCACGATCTGCAGATAAAACGCGCGCGCCAGCAGCGCGATCGCCAGCAGCGCGACGAACGCCGCGCCCGCTTTCAGCCGCCCGTGAAAGCGCGCCAGCTCGCGGTCCAGATTCTTGATCTGCGGCGCTAGCAGCATGCCCGGCCTTCCGTGCCGCACGCGTCGCGGTGCTGCCGGCGGGCTTGCCCCAGGCTCATGCCTGGCCCCGCAGGCCCTTGCCGTGCCACAGCCGAACAAACCCGGCGATCAGATACCACAGCAGGGTGCTGCTCAGCACCGGCAGCAGGATCACCAGCCCGGTCGGCGGATTGACCGCCAGCCAGCCAACCAGCAGCACCGCCAGCTGCCCCGTCAGCAGGATGGGGAACAGCTGCGCCGCCTGCCGGAACGGATCGAACTGCAGCAGCCGCAGGCGCAGGAACAGCACCAGGTAGACGTCGATCGCATAGGCGATGGCGTGCTGGCCGAACACCGCGCCGTCCTGAAAGTCGGCCAGCAGGCCGAGAAAGAATGCCGTTCCGAAGCCGATGCGGGCGGGCTGATGCAAGGCCCAGAACAGCACGCCAACCAGCACGAAATCCGGCCGCAAAGCCAGCGCCCAGCCCGACCACGGCAGCTGCTCCAGCAGCACCGCCAGGGCCAGGCTGCCCAGGATGCGACGCCAGCCGCCAACAGTTTGGGGGGTTGCGTTCATGGTTGGGCCACCCGCGGTTCAGCGACGAGTACCAGCACGGCCCGGGAACGGTCGAGGCCCGCCAGCGGCAGGCATTCCACCCGCAGGTAGGGGCTGGATTGCGAACGGGAAACCCGGCTCACGCGCGCCACCGGGATGCCGGCCGGGTACACCCGGTCGATGCCCGATGTCAGCAGACGGTCGCCGGGCCGGATATCGGTCTGGGTGGGCATGTAGCGCAGCTCCATCTGGCCGTGCCCGCTGCCGGCGGCCAGCCCGCGCTGGCCGGTGCGCTCGACGAACACGGGCGTCAGCTGGTCCGGATTGCTCACCAGCGTGACTTCGCTCGCGCCGGGAAAAACCCGGCTCACCTGTCCTACCAGCCCGATAGTGTCGATCACCGGCAGCCCGCTGCGCAGTCCCGCTCCGGCGCCGAGATCCAGCGTGATGCGCTGGGAGAACCAGTCGTGTCCCTGATACAGCGAGGCCGCCCGCACCATCTGCTGCCCGGGGCGGGTTTGCAGTTGCATCAGGGCGCGCAATTCGGCGTTTTCGCGCGCCAGATCCCGCGCCGCATTCACGCCGGCGATCAGCCGCGCCCGTTCGGCCAGCAGCGTATCGCGCTCTTTTTGCAGGAGGCGGTGGCGGGTAAAGAATCCGCCGAGTTCGGCAGCGACCGCGGCAGGCGCGCGCGTGGCTTCGCGCACCGGCTGCAGCAGCAGCGAAAACCCGCTGCGTACGCCTTCGAGCGCGTGATAGTGAGTATCGAGCACCACGCAGCTCGCGCCAACCAGCAGCCAGATCAACAGGCGTGCCGTCGGCCCCAGCCGGCGGGCGAACATGAGCTGACCCGGCGTCGCCATCGGTTACACCCCGGGATGCCGCGCCGCCACGCTCACTCGTTGGTGAACACCGATGCCAGCTTGTCCATTTCTTCCAGCGCGCGGCCGGAACCGCGCACCACGCAGGTCAGCGGGTCGTCGGCGACGATCACCGGCAGGCCGGTTTCTTCCATCAGCAGGCGGTCGAGGTCGCGCAGCAGCGCGCCGCCGCCGGTCAGCACCATGCCACGTTCGGCGATATCGGCACCCAGTTCCGGCGGGGTCTGTTCCAGAGCCTGCTTGACCGCGCTGACGATGGCATTGAGCGGCTCGGTCAGCGCCTCGAGGATTTCGTTGGACGACACATTGAAGCTGCGCGGCACGCCTTCGGCCAGGCTGCGGCCCTTGACTTCCATTTCCAGCACTTCGGCGCCGGGAAAGGCCGAGCCCATTTTTTTCTTGATCAACTCGGCCGTGGCCTCGCCGATCAGCATGCCGTAGTTGCGGCGGATATAGCTGATGATGGCTTCGTCCATACGGTCGCCGCCGACGCGCACCGAATTGGCGTAGACCACGCCGCCGAGCGAAATCACCCCGACCTCGGTGGTGCCGCCGCCGATGTCCACCACCATCGAGCCGGTGGCATCGGCCACCGGCATGCCCGCGCCGATCGCCGCCGCCATCGGCTCCTCGATCAGATACACCTGGCGGGCGCCGGCGCCGATCGCCGATTCACGGATCGCGCGGCGCTCCACCTGGGTCGAACCGCACGGCACGCAGATGATGATGCGTGGGCTGGGGCGCAGCATGCGGGTGTCATGCACCTTCTTGATGAAGTACTTGAGCATCTGCTCGGTAACGGTGAAGTCGGCTATCACGCCATCCTTCATCGGCCGGATCGCCTGCAGGTTGCCCGGCGTGCGGCCCAGCATCTGTTTGGCTTCCGCGCCCACCGCCTGCACGCTTTTCTTGCCGCTGCCCGCCGCATCGGTGCGGATCGACACCACCGAGGGCTCATCAAGCACGATGCCGCGGTCGCGCACGTAGATCAGCGTGTTGGCAGTACCGAGGTCGATCGCCAGATCGGTTGAAAAATAGCTGGTCAGGAACTTGAACATGGTGGCGGCTGCACCCGCACAGGCGGGTGAAAGGGCAGAAAAAACAAGGGGCCTATGATACCCTAACGGGCTTCGTTCCCGTAAGTCACCAGGTGCTTCCATGTCCCTCAGCCCGGACGACGTCAAGCGCATCGCCCGCCTTGCGCGCATAGAAATCAGCGATGTCGAGGCGCAGGCCACGCAGGCCCAGCTCAACAGCATTTTCGACCTCATCGCCACCATGCAGGCGGTGGACACAAGCGGCGTCGGCCCGATGGCCCATGCGCAGGAGGTCTATCAGCGCCTGCGCGACGACGCGGTGACCGAAACCGACCGCCACGCCGCCTTCCAGGCCATCGCCCCGGCAGTCGAGAACGGCCTCTATCTCGTGCCCAAAGTCATCGAATAAGCCATGTCCGACACATCCCTTTCCGCGCTCGCCGCGCAGCTCGCGGCGAAGCAGGTGTCCAGCCGCGAGCTGGCGCAGTCCTACCTCGACCGCATCGCCGCGCTGAACCCGGCGATCAACGCCTTCATCACGGTCGATGCCGAAAAAACCCTGGCCGAAGCGGCCGCCGCCGACGCGCTCATCGCCGCCGGGAAGAACGGCCCGCTCACCGGCGTGCCGATCGCCCACAAGGACATCTTCTGCACCGACGGCTGGCTCACCACCTGCGGCTCGAAAATGCTGCACAACTTCGTCGCGCCCTACGACGCGCACGTGATCCAGCGCTTCAAGGCCGCCGGCATGCCGAGCCTCGGCAAGACCAACATGGACGAGTTCGCCATGGGCTCGTCCAACGAAACCAGTTATTTCGGCGCGGTGAAGAATCCCTGGGACATCGCCCGCGTGCCGGGCGGCTCGTCGGGCGGCGCCGCCGCCTGCATCGCCGCGCGCATGGCGCCCGCCGCCACCGGCACCGACACCGGCGGCTCGATCCGCCAGCCGGCCGCGTTCACCGGCATCACCGGCTTGAAACCGACCTACGGCCTGGTGTCGCGCTTCGGCATGATCGCCTTCGCCTCCAGCCTCGACCAGGCCGGGCCGATGGCGCCGTCGGCCGAGGACTGCGCGCTGCTCTTGAACGTGATGACCGGCTTCGACCCCAACGACTCGACCAGCCTGGAACGCGACAAGGAAGACTACGCGCGCGACCTGGACAAGCCGCTCGCCGGCCTGCGCGTCGGTCTGCCGAAGGAGTTCTTCGCCGAGGGCCTCAACAGCGAAGTCGCTGCCGCGGTCGAAGCGGCGGTCGCCGAGCTGAAGAAGCTCGGCGCCACTCCGGTCGAGATCTCGCTTGCCAACTCGCAGCTCGCCATCCCGGTCTACTACGTGCTCGCGCCCGCCGAAGCCTCGTCCAACCTGTCGCGCTTCGACGGCGTGCGCTACGGCTACCGCGCGCCGGACTACGCCAACCTCGACGACATGTACTGCAAGACCCGCGCGCAGGGCTTCGGCGCCGAGGTCAAGCGCCGCATCCTGATCGGCGCCTATGTCCTGAGTCATGGCTATTACGACGCCTACTACCTGCAGGCGCAGAAAATCCGCCGCCTGATCGCCGACGACTTCAGCGCGGCGTTCGAGGCCTGCGACGTCATCCTCGGCCCCACCGCGCCCGGCACCGCGTTCAGGCTGGGCGAAAAATCCGACGACCCGGTGGAGATGTACCTGAACGACCTCTACACCATTCCCGCCAACCTCGCCGGCCTGCCCGGCATGAGCCTGCCGTGCGGCTTCGACAGCCAGGGCCTGCCGATCGGCCTGCAGCTGGTCGGCAACTATTTTTCCGAGGCGAAGATGCTCAACGTCGCCCACCAGTACCAGTGCGCCACCGACTGGCACAAGCGGCTTCCGCCGCTGGGTGCGGCGTCGGGCGAGAAGCCTTAGGCGATGAAAGTCGTGACCCGCACCCTGCGCCTCACCCCTCACCCCTCACGCCTCACGAGGTTACACGTATGAAGTGGGAGACCGTCATCGGGCTGGAAGTCCACACCCAGCTCGCTACCCAGTCCAAGATCTTTTCCGGCAGCAGCACCGCCTTCGGTGCCGCGCCCAACACCCAGGCCTCCGCGGTCGACATCGCACTGCCCGGCGTGCTGCCGGTACTGAACCGCGGCGCGGTCGAGTGCGCGATCAAGTTCGGCCTGGCGATCGGCGCCACGCTCAACCGCGTCAACGTGTTCGACCGCAAGAACTACTTCTACCCCGATCTTCCCAAGGGCTACCAGATCAGCCAGCTGGCGAAACCCATCGTCGAGGGCGGCACGCTGAAAATCGTGGTGGATGGTGAAGAAAAAACCATCCACCTCACCCGCGCCCACCTGGAGGAAGACGCCGGCAAGTCGCTGCACGAGGACTTCCACGGCATGACCGGGATCGACCTCAACCGCGCCGGCACGCCGCTTTTGGAGATCGTCTCCGAGCCGGAGATGCGATCAAGCGCCGAGGCCGTCGCCTACGCTCGCGCGCTGCATACCCTGGTGACCTGGATCGGCATCTGCGACGGCAACATGCAGGAAGGCAGCTTCCGCGTCGACGCCAACGTCTCGGTGCGCCCGGTGGGGCAGGCCGAATTCGGCACCCGCCGCGAGATCAAGAACCTCAACTCCTTCCGTTTCCTGCAGCAGGCGATCGACTACGAAGTGCGCTGGCAGATCGAGACGCTGGAAGACGGCGGCCGCATCGAGCAGGCCACGGTGCTGTTCGACCCCGACAGCGGCGAGACGCGCATGATGCGCAGCAAGGAAGACGCGCACGACTACCGCTACTTCCCCGACCCCGACCTGCTGCCGGTCAAGCTCGACGAAGGCTGGGTCGAGGCGGTGCGCGCCGCGCTGCCCGAACTGCCCGCCGCGATGCAGACGCGCTTCCAGCGCGACTACGGCGTGTCGGCCTACGACGCGGCGGTGCTCACCGGCTCGCGCGCGCTCGCCGACTACTTCGAGGCGGTTGCGAAAACCTGCGGCCAGGGCAAGCTCGCCGCCAACTGGGTGATGGGCGAGCTTTCGGCCGCGCTCAACAAGGCCGAACTCGACATCGCGGCGAGCCCGGTTTCCGCCGCCCGGCTCGGCGCGCTGATCGCGCGCATCCAGGACGGCACGCTGTCCGGCAAGCTCGCCAAGCAGGTGTTCGAAGGGCTGTGGGAAGGCGCCGGTGAGGTCGACGCCATCATCGACGCACGCGGCCTCAGGCAGATGTCGGATTCCGGCGAACTGGAAAAGATCGTCGACGAGGTGCTGGCCGCCAACCCGAAGTCGGTCGAGGAATTCCGTTCCGGCAAGGACAAGGCCTTCAACGCGCTGGTCGGCCAGGTGATGAAAGCCAGCCGCGGCAAGGCCAACCCGGCGCAGGTCAACGAACTGCTGAAAGCCAAACTGCAGAATTGAAAAAAGCGGCCTGGCCGGATGTCCGGCCAGGCCGCTTTCCTGATTCCGTTCCTTACTGCTTGCCCGACAGCTCGACGAAGCGCGCCTTGTCGGCCGCATACTTTCCGCGCACCTTCTCCATCGCCTCCTCGTTGCTCTGGATGGTGCGCTTCAATTCCTGCTGCTCGCGGGTGGCCTGCTCCAGTTGCTCCGTCAGACCCGCCCCCACCTTGCGGCCCGCCTGCTCGATCTTGGCGATGCGCGTCCGCAAATCGGCCAGATTCGCTTCCACCGCCTTGCCGCGGATTTCGGCGCCCTTGATCGCCAGCTTGTGGTGTTCCAGCGCACGGTCGCGCGCCAGGTCGATTTCCGCTTCGGTGGTGTAAGTCGAGGTCAACGCGCGGTCGAGCTGCGCCTGTTTTTGCTGCTCCTGCTGAAGGCGTTTTTGCGCGGACAGGCGCTCGGCTTCGGCGCGGCGCTCCGCCTCCGACTGGGTGCGCCTGATGATGCTGCCCTGCTTGTTCATCTCGGCAGCGCCGCTTTTCTGGTAGCTCGGCGGCAGGGTGTCGCTGTAATGCACGCGGCCGTTGCCATCCACCCAGCGGTACATCGCCGCCTGTGCGGTGCCCGCGGCCAGCAGCACGGCAACCGCCAGTGCGCTAAACGCCGTATTTCTCCCGATAACCCGCCACAGTCTGCAATTCAGTTTGTCGGTTCGCATCACGTTCCAGAAACTCCACCAGGTTGTCCAGCGTGACCACCGCCACCACCGGAATGCCATATTGTTCTCGTACTTCCTGTACCGCCGACTTGTCGCCGCTACCACGCTCCATGCGGTCCAGCGCGATCACCACCCCGGCCGGTTCGGCGCCCGCGCTGCGGATCAGGTCCACCGATTCGCGCACCGAGGTGCCCGCCGAAATCACGTCGTCGACGATCAGCACCCGCCCCGTGAGCGCCGCGCCGACCACCGTGCCGCCCTCGCCGTGATCCTTGGCTTCCTTGCGGTTGTAAGCGTACGGCACGTTCCTGCCCATCCCCGCCAGCGCGATCGCAATGCCCGCCGCCAGCGGAATCCCCTTGTAGGCCGGCCCGAACAGCACGTCGAAGGCGATGCCGGAGTCGACGATGGCTTTCGCGTAAAATTCGCCCAGCCGTTTCAGCTTGTCGCCGTCGTTGAACAGCCCCGCATTGAAAAAGTAGGGGCTCATGCGCCCCGCCTTGGTTTTGAACTCGCCAAAACACAACACCTGCGACGCGATGGCGAACTCCACAAACTCGGCTTTGTAATCGGACATTTCCTGACTTTTCTTGAATAAAAACGCAATGCGAATTATATCGGCCAACCTCAACGGCATCCGTTCCGCCGCCACCAAGGGCTTCTTCGACTGGCTGCCCGCGCAAGGCGCCGACGTCGTCTGCGTGCAGGAGCTGAAGGCGCAGGCCGCCGACCTCAAGCCCGAATTCATCCGCTGCGACGGCCTGACCGGCGCTTTCCACTACGCCGAAAAGAAGGGCTACAGCGGCGTCGGCGTCTACACCCGCCAGGCACCGCAGAAGATCGTCGAAGGCCTCGGCGTGCCCGAATTCGACGCCGAGGGGCGCTACATCGAAGCGGATTACGGCAAGCTTGCCGTCATTTCGCTCTACCAGCCCTCCGGGTCGAGTTCCGAGGAACGCCAGCAGGCCAAGTTCCGCTTTCTCGACGCCTTCTTTCCGCACCTCGAAGCGCTGATGAAGTCCGGCCGCGAAATCGTCATCTGCGGCGACTGGAACATCGCCCACAAGGAAATCGACCTCAAAAACTGGAAATCCAACCAGAAAAACTCCGGCTTCCTGCCCGAGGAGCGCGCCTGGATGACGCGCCTGTTCGACGAACTCGGCTGGGTCGACGTCTACCGCAGCCTCTACCCACATCACGAAGGCGAGGCCTACACCTGGTGGAGCAACCGCGGCCAGGCCTGGGCGAAGAACGTCGGCTGGCGCATCGACTATCAGATCGCCACCCCCGGCATCGCCGCCAAAGCCACCTCCGCCAGCGTCTACAAGGACCAGCGCTTCTCCGACCATGCGCCGCTGATTGTCGATTACGATTACGGCCCATGACGCTTCGCGCCCACCCCTGGCTCAACGCCCTCAAGGTCTATACCCACCCGCGCGTCGTCGGCATGCTGTTCCTCGGCTTCTCCGCCGGGCTGCCGCTCTTGCTGGTGCTGGGCACGCTGTCGTTCTGGCTGTCGGAGGCGGGCATCGCGCGCGCCACCATCGGGCATCTGTCGTGGGTGGGGCTGGCCTACGGCTTCAAGTTCCTGTGGTCGCCGCTGGTGGACCGGCTGCCGCTGCCGCTCCTGACCCGCATGCTGGGACGGCGGCGGGCGTGGCTGCTGCTGTCGCAGGTCTGTATTGCGCTGGCGCTGCTGGGGATGGCGAACACCGACCCGGTGGTCAATCTCGCGCACACGGTGTTCTTCGCGCTGGCGGTCGCCTTCGCCTCGGCGACGCAGGACATCGCGCTCGACGCCTACCGGATTGAAGCAGTGGAAACCGAAAAGCAGGGTGCGATGGCGGCGACCTACCAGGCGGGTTATCGCATCGCGATGATCACGGCCGGCGCCGGCGCGCTGTGGATCGCGGCGAGCGTCGATCCGTCCGAGGCGACCTACGACTTCCGCCCCTGGCAGGTGGCGTACACGGCGATGGCCGCGCTGATGGCCGTCGGCATCCTCACCACGCTGATCATCCGCGAGCCGGAAAAGAAGGTTTCCAGCGAAACCAGCGCGCGCGAGACGCATGCGCGCACGAAGTTCGCCGCCGCCGGATTGCGCGGCTGGCCGCTGGCCGCAACGGCATGGTTGTACAGCGCGGTGCTGTCGCCCTTCATCGACTTCATCCAGCGCTACAAGTGGCAGGCGCTGCTGATGCTGGCGCTGATCGCCGTGTATCGCATCTCCGACGTGGTGATGGGAGTGATGAGCAATCCCTTCTACCAGGAACTGGGCTTCACCAAGGACGAGGTGGCAACCGTCTCCAAGGTCTACGGCGTGATCATGACCATCGCCGGCGCGGGGCTCGGCGGCCTGCTGGTGATGCGCATGGGCGTGATGCGCACGCTGTTTTTCGGCGCGGTGCTGTCGGCGGCGACCAACCTGCTGTTCGTCTGGCTGGCCGGGCGCGGCCACGACGTCGGCGCGCTGGTGTTCACCGTGTCGGCGGACAACCTCTCCGCCGGCATCGCCTCGAGCGCCTTCGTCGCCTACCTGTCGGGGCTGGTCAACCAGGCCTATTCGGCCACCCAGTACGCGCTGTTCACCTCGGTGATGCTGCTGCTGCCCAAGTTCATCGCGGGCTTTTCCGGCGAGTTCGTCGATGCGTATGGCTGGGCCAACTTCTTCACCGGCACCGCGCTGATCGGGGTACCGGTGCTGCTGCTGGTGTGGCTGGTTTCCAGGGGTCAGGGATCAGGGGTCGGGGGCCAGGAAAAACCATGATCGAATTCTCCCTCCTCACCGCGTTGCTCGCCGGCCTGCTCGGCGGGGTGCATTGCGTCGGCATGTGCGGCGGCATCGTCGCGGCGTTTTCCTTCCGCGCCGACGGCAGCACGCCGCCGTTCCGCCTGCATCTGGCCTACAACCTGGGG
>NZ_MKUG01000173.1 GCF_001897685.1 Thiobacillus sp. 65-1402 | reverse complement strand
CCGTCGCCATCACCGCGGCGCTCGGGCGCGTGCTCGCCGCCCCCCAGACCTCCGCGATTGCCGTGCCGCCGGCGGACAACAGCGCGATGGACGGCTACGCCGTACGCCTGGCCGACGTGGCGCATCCGGGCGTCAGGCTGCCCCTGTCGCAGCGCATCCTGGCCGGCGCGGTCGGCCAGCCGCTGCAGCCCGGCACCGCGGCGCGCATCTTCACCGGCGCGCCGGTGCCGCCGGGCGCCGACGCCGTGCTGATGCAGGAAGACTGCAGCGCAGACGGCGCGGATATCGTCATCAACAAGCTGCCGCAGCCCGCTGAAAACATCCGCCGCGCGGGTGAGGACATCGCCGCCGGCGCGCAGATCCTTGCCGCCGGCAGCCGCATCGGCGCGGCCGAAATGGGGCTTGCCGCCTCGGTCGGGCTGGCCGAACTGCCGGTGTTCAGGCGGCTGAAGGTGGCGTGTTTCTTCACCGGGGACGAACTGGTGACGCCGGGCCTCGCGTTGCAGCCGGGCCAGATCTACAACTCCAACCGCTATACGCTGACCGGGCTGGTGAACGGCCTTGGCTGCGAACTGATCGACCTCGGCATCGTGCCGGATACGCTGGAGGCGACCGAGGTCGCGCTGGCCGGCGCCGCCAGCGTTGCCGACGTCGTCATCACCAGCGGCGGGGTCTCGGTGGGCGAGGCCGATTTCGTGAAAGCCGCGGTCGAGAAACTCGGCCGGGTCGAGATGTGGAAAGTGGCGATGAAGCCCGGCAAGCCGATCGTCTACGGGCAGGTGAACGACGCCGACTTCATCGGCCTGCCTGGCAATCCGGTATCGGCCTTCGTCACCTTCTGCCTGTTCGTGCGGCCGTTTCTGCTCAAGCGCATGGGCGCGGCCGACGTGCTGTACCGCGCATTCGCCGTGCCGGCGGATTTCGCCTGGAGCAAGCCGGGCGCGCGACGCGAATTCCTGCGCGCGCAGCTGCAGCCGAACGGCAGGCTGGCGCTGTTCCCGAACCAGGGTTCGGGGGTGCTGACCTCGTGCGCCTGGGCCGACGGTCTGGCCGACCTGGCCATTGGCCAGACCGTGCAGCCGGGCGACTGGGTACGCTTCATTCCCTTCTCGGAGCTGCTGGCATGAAACTGCGCGTACTGTACTTCGCCCGCCTGCGCGAGCGCTTCGGCGTGGCCGAGGAAGCCCTGGATTTCGCCGGCGTCACCGCGGCCGATCTGGTGGCGCAGCTGCGCTCGCGCGGCGACGTGTGGGCGGAGGAACTGGCGGCGGGCAGGGCGTTCCGGGTGGCGGTCAACCAGGACCTGGTCGCGCTCGATGCGCCTTTGCCGGAACACGCCGAAGTCGCGATTTTTCCGCCGGTGACCGGGGGCTAGCGGCGTGAAGATCGTTGTCCAGAGCGAGGCCTTCGATCTCGGCGCCGAGGTCGACGCGATGCGCCGCGGCCGCACCGACATCGGCGCCATCGCCAGTTTCGTCGGCCTGGCGCGCGATTACAACGCGGGCAGCGGCGTGCAGGCGATGACGCTGGAGCACTACCCCGGCATGACTGAAAAAGCGCTGGCTGCCCTGGTCGAGGAGGCGAAATCGCGCTGGGCGCTGCTCGACGTGACCGTAATCCATCGCATCGGCCGCCTGCTGCCGGGCGATCCCATCGTGCTGGTGGCGGTGGCCAGCCAGCACCGCGGCGAAGCCTTCGCCGCCTGCGAATTCATCATGGATTACCTGAAAACGCGCGCGCCGTTCTGGAAGAAGGAAGCAACCCCCGAGGGCGAGCGCTGGGTGGATGCCCGCGCCAGCGACGACGCAGCGGCGGCGCGCTGGAACCTGCCCTGAGTCCTATTTCTGCGGCCGGGCCAGAGCAGGCCGGCGCATCCTCTTTGCGCCATGGACGGCGCACTTTCAAGACCACCCGCTAACCCCGTTGCAGCGCTCGCACGATGCGGCCGCCTGCGCGGCCTGGCCGCCGTGTGCGCAGGATGGCGGTGGATTGCGCGTGTTCATTGCGCCGGCTGGATGGCAGCGCTGACGATGATGCCCGTTGCGATCCGCCAGGGCGGGCTCTGCTTCCATGAAAAAAATCTTGACATTGGTTCTAACCAGAACTAAATTTCGTTCTTGTTAGAACTAAATGGACGACTGATGAAGCAGCAAGCCGAATTCCTGCCGACCGTGCAAGCCCTGGTGCAGTGCTATCAGGCGTTCGAGGCGTATTCCGCCGCGGACATCCGCGCGCAGGGGCTGACGCCGCCGCAGTTCGATATCGTCGCCACGCTCGGCAACACCGCCGGGATGACCGCCACCGAGCTCGGCGAAAAAACCCTCATCACCAAGGGCACGCTTACCGGCGTGGTCGACCGCCTGGCCGATCGCGGCTGGGTGGAGCGCACCGCGCACGACAGCGACCGCCGCTGCCAGATCATCCGCCTGACCCCGGCAGGGGAAGCCCTGTTCGCCAGGGTCTTTCCGGCGCACATGGCGCATCTGGCGGCGTGCTTTACCGGAACGAGCGCAGCCGAACACAAGCGCGTACAAACCGCCTTGCGTGCGCTGGAACAGGTTTTCAGAAAGGAGACGGCATGACCTCCGCGATGCGTTATTCGACCCCGGCCATCGTGCTGCACTGGCTGGTGGCGCTGCTGATTTTCGTGGCGTTCCCGCTCGGCGTGTACATGCACGAACTGCCGCTGTCGCCCGGCAAGCTCAAGCTCTACAGCTATCACAAATGGATCGGCATCACGCTGTTGATGCTGGTGGCCTTGCGCGTGACGTGGCGGCTGACGCATACGCCGCCGCCCCTGCCCGCCGACATGGCCGCTTGGCAGCGCCGCGCAAGCCAGGCCGTGCATGGCTTGCTGTACCTGCTGATGATCGCGATTCCGCTGTCGGGCTGGTTGATGAGTTCGGCCAAAGGCTTTCCGACCGTGTGGTTCGGCGTGTTGCCGCTGCCCGATCTGGTCGAAAAGAATCGCGAGCTGGGCGATTTTCTCGCCGGGGTGCACCAGGCCCTGAACTTCACGCTGCTGGCCCTGGTCATCATGCACGTGGGCGCGGCCCTGCAGCACCATTTCATCGAACGCCGGCCTTTCCTGCAGCGCATGGGCTGGAATAAAAAGGAGCGCACATGAAACGCAATCTGACGGGTCTGAGCTTGTTCACGCTGCTTGCGGCATTGGCCGCGCCGGCGGCGCATGCGGTGGAATATCGCACGGTCTTGCCGAAGCAGAGCAGCATCGGCTTCGAGTTCCGCCAGATGGGCGTGCCGGTGCAGGGCGGCTTCAAGCGCTTCGCGGCGCAGATGGCTTTCGACCCGGCCAAACCCGAAGCCGCCAGCGCGAAGATCGAGATCGACCTGGCCAGCATCGACGCCGGCTCGCCGGAGGCCGACGACGAATCCGCCGGCAAGCTGTGGTTCAACCGCAGCGCCTATCCGAAAGCGACTTTCGTTTCCGGCCAGATCCGCCCGCTGGGCAACAACCGCTACGAGATGCGCGGCACCCTCACGCTCAAGGGCCGAAGCCGCGACATGATCGTGCCGGTGACCTATGTGCCGGGCAAGAATGCCGCCGCCTTCGACGGCGGCTTCGTCCTCAAGCGCCTGGACTTCGGCATCGGCGAAGGCATGTGGGCCGACGTCGCCACCGTCGCCAACGAAATCAAGGTGAAATTCCGCATTGCCGCCACCGGCAACTAACCCGTTGTTCATTCTTCTCAAGGAGTCTTGCATGAAACGTCTTGCCACCCTCGCCGCACTTGTTGCCTTTGCCACCGCCGCCCAGGCCGCGCCCGAAACCTTCGTCATCGACAACAGCCACACCTACCCGCATTTCAGCTACAACCACCTCGGCTTCTCCAACCAGACCCACAAGTTCGACAAGACCAGCGGCAAGGTGGTGCTCGATCGCGCCGCGAAGGCCGGCTCGGCCATCGTGACCATCGACGCCACCTCGGTCAACACCGGCTATGCGCTGTTCAACGAACACATCCAGGCCGCCGACTTCTTCGACACCGCCAAGTACCCGACGATCACGTTCAAGTCGGACAAGATGGCGTTCAGGGGCGATCGGCCGGTGAGCCTGGTGGGCGACCTGACGATCAAGGGGGTGACGAAACAGGTGACGCTCGACATCACCCACTTCAAGTGCCAGCCGCATCCGATGCTGAAAGTGGAGGCCTGCGGCGCCAACGCGACCACCCAGATCAAGCGTTCGGATTTCAACATGGGCAAGAATGCGCCCTACGTGAGCGACGAGGTGACGCTGACCCTGGCGATCGAAGCAGTCAAAGAGCAGCCGGCCGCGCAATAAGACGGGCGGGGCGGCCTCCGGTAAAATGCCGGTTTGGCCGTCCGGAACACCGCCTCGTGGAACCCCATCAACTCGAACTGCTAGCGCCCGCGCGCGATGCCGACATCGGCATCGCGGCCGTCGACCACGGCGCCGATGCGGTATACATCGGCGGCCCGTCGTTCGGCGCGCGCGCCTCAGCCTGCAACGAGATCGCCGATCTCGCACGGCTGGTCTACCACGCGCACCGCTTCAACGCGCGCGTGTTCGTCACCCTCAACACCATCCTCGCCGACAACGAACTCGAACCGGCGCGCCGGCAGATCCGGCAACTCTACGATGCCGGCGTCGACGCGCTCATCATCCAGGACATGGGCCTGCTGGAACTCGACCTGCCGCCGATCCAGCTGCACGCCAGCACCCAGACCGACATCCGCACCCCGCAAAAGGCCCGCTTCCTGCAGGACGTCGGGCTGTCGCAAATCGTGCTGGCGCGCGAACTCGATCTGAAACAGATCGCCGCCATCCGTGCCGCCACGCGGCCGGAAACCACCCTGGAGTTTTTCGTCCACGGCGCGCTGTGCGTCGCCTACAGCGGCCAGTGCTACATCAGCCACGCCCACACCGGGCGCAGCGCCAACCGCGGCGACTGCTCGCAGGCCTGCCGCCTGCCGTACCAGGTCACCGATATGGAAGGGCGCATCGTCGCGCACGACAAACACGTGCTGTCGATGAAGGACAACAACCAGAGCGGCAACCTCGAAGC
>NZ_MKUG01000172.1 GCF_001897685.1 Thiobacillus sp. 65-1402 | reverse complement strand
TCCTTCGCCTCGACCGCCTGGTGCAGACCTTCCGACCAGCGGCGGCCGCTCATCAGGCGGCCGGCGAATTCGTCGACGATGACGACCTCGCCGTTCTGCACCACGTAGTGCTGGTCCCTGAAGAACAGCGCGTGCGCGCGCAGCGCGGCGTACACGTGGTGCATCAGCATGATGTTGGCGGCGTCGTAGAGGCTGCCGCCGGGCTGCAAGAGACCCATCTCGGTGAGGATCTGCTCGACCTTTTCGTGGCCCGCTTCGGACAGCAGCACCTGGCGGCTCTTCTCGTCGACCGAGTAGTCGCCCTCGGATTCCTCGTCCTTCTGCCGCGTCAGCCGCGGCGGCACCAGGTTGACCTGCTGGTACAGCGCGGTGTTCTCCTCCGACTGCCCGGAGATGATCAGCGGGGTGCGCGCCTCGTCGATAAGGATCGAGTCGACCTCGTCGATGATGCCGTAGGCGAGCGGGCGCTGCACCTTCTCGCCCATCTGGTAGACCATGTTGTCGCGTAGGTAGTCGAAACCGTATTCGTTGTTGGTGCCGTAGGTGATGTCGGCGGCGTAGGCGGCCTGCTTTTCGGCATGCGGCATCTGCGACAGGTTGACCCCGGTGGTCAGCCCGAGGAAGCCGTACAGCCGGCCCATCCATCCGGCGTCGCGGCTGGCCAGGTAGTCGTTCACCGTCACCACGTGCACGCCCTTGCCCGCCAGCGCATTCAGATAGGCGGGCAGCGTCGCCATCAGCGTCTTGCCTTCGCCGGTGCGCATCTCGGCGATCTTGCCGCTGTGCAGCACCATGCCGCCGACCATCTGCACGTCGAAGTGGCGCATGCCGAGCACCCGCTTCGACGCTTCGCGCACCACGGCGAAGGCTTCCGGCAGCAGCTTGTCGAGCGTCTCGCCGTTTTCCAGGCGCGACTTGAACTCGGCGGTCTTGCCGGCCAGTTCGGCGTCGGACAATTTCTCCATCGCCGGTTCCAGCGCGTTGATCGCTTTCACCTTTTGCAGGTATTGTTTGACCAGCCGGTCGTTGCGGCTGCCGAAGACTTTCTTGAAGATGGATTGCAGCATGAGGAATCCGAAATGTCCGCAGGACGCGGTAAATCGTTGAATTTTAACATAGCGGAACGGGCTTCCCGCGACGCTGTCGTGTCGCGCGCATGAGCGCCGCCAGCCTCGCGGATCTGCTGGCCAGCCAGCTGCCGGCCGGCCTCGCCGTGCGCGCCCGGGCATTGCTCGACGCCCAGGCCGCGCTCGAGCGTGTCCTGCCCGCCGCACTGGCCGGGCATGTCCGCGTCATGCAGCTGGAAAACGCCGTATTGAGCCTCGCCTGCGACAGCGGCACCGTCGCCAGCCGCCTGCGCCAGCAGACCGACGCCCTGCTGGCCGGCCTCGGCAAGCGCGGCATCGCCGCCGCGGCGGTGCGCGTCAGCGTCAACCCCGCGCTGCTGGCGCGCTACGTCCACCCGGTCGAGAAAACCGGCTTGCCGCCCGCCGCGCTGGACGGGCTGGCGCACCTCAACGCGGAAATCGAGGACGGGCCGCTGAAGGACGCCCTGGACCGGCTGTTGCGCCATCACCGGAAAGCCTGAGCGGACGCGGCAGCTTTCCCATACACGACCATTCGATCGCACGCCGGAGCGGCGCGGCAAACCGTCCGCCCGGTGTCATACTGCCGGCCCTGACGCCTCGCCCCGCAGGGCGCTTGCCGATACCGTCAGCCCCCTCCCCCTCCCGGACATGTACTCGACACATCGCATATTCAAACGCCAGCGTCTGCTCCTGTGGCTGAGCATCCTGCTTGCCATGGGATTCTTCGCCACTACCCTGAGCAGTTACTACGTGTCGAAGCAGGCGATCCTCAACGCCATCGTCGCCCAGGAACTGCCGCTTACGTCGAGCAATGTCTATTCGGAAATCCAGAAAGACCTGGTGCGGCCGGTGCTCATCTCGTCAACCATGGCGCATGACACTTTCCTGCGCGACTGGGTGCTGGGCGGGGAGCACAACGTCGACGCCATGGCCCGTTACCTGCGGGAGATCAAAGCGCGCTATGGCGCATTCAGCAGCTTCTTCGTCTCCGATCGCAGCGCCCGCTACTACACCGGCGAGGGCATCCTGAAACAGGTGGCGCCGCAGGCGCCGCGCGACGTCTGGTACTACCGCGTGCGCGCCATGCCGGAGCCCTACGAGATCAATGTCGACGCCGACCTCGCCAACCGGGACGCCCTGACCATTTTCGTCAACTACCGCGTCTTCGACTTCGACGGCCGCTTCCTCGGCGCCACCGGCGTCGGGCTCACGGTGGACGCGGTGCGCCATCTCATCTCGAGTTACCAGCAGCGCTTCCAGCGCACCATCTACTTTGTCGACGCCCACGGCAAAACCGTCCTGTTCGGCAACCAGTCCGGGCGCCAGGAGACCGACCTGCGCGCCATCCCGGGCCTGCGCGACCTCGTCGACCGCATCCTGCGCGAAAAGTCGGGCTCCTACCAGTTCAGGGACGCCAGCGGCCTGCATCTGCTCAACGTGAACTACGTTCCCGAGCTGAAGTGGTACCTGTTCGTGGAGAAACGCGCGGACGCCGCGCTGGCCGACATCCGCCAGACCCTCTACGTCAACCTCGCGGTATGCCTCGGCATTACCCTGCTGGTGCTGTTCCTCACCCATGTCGCGCTCGCGCGGTACCAGCGCCGCATCGAGGACATGGCCGCCACCGACAAGCTCACCGGCCTGCTCAATCGCCAGGCCTTCAGCATCCTCATCGACAAGGTCTTCGCCGAATACCGGCGCAATCCGCAGCCGATTTCCGTTCTCCTGGTCGACGTCGACCACTTCAAATCGATCAACGACCGCTTCGGCCATGCCGGCGGCGACCGTATCCTGCGCCAGATTGCGGCCTCCCTGCAGGAAAGCTTGCGGGCCTCGGATATCGCCATCCGCTGGGGCGGGGAAGAGTTTCTCATCGTGCTCAAGGGCAGCGCGCTTGAGCAGGCGCAGCATGTTGCCGAGCAGCTGCGCCTGAAAATTGAACAGGCGCAGTTCTCCGCCGCTGCGCAACCGGTCTCGGTCACCCTCAGCATCGGCGTCAGCCAGTACGATGGCACGGAGTCCTGCGAAGAGCTCATCGGCCGTGCCGACGCCGCTCTCTATGCGGCGAAAAATGGCGGGCGCAACCGCGTCTGCGCGGAATCCTTTTTTTAGAGCCCGTCATTCAACGCGCATCGCGGCCCCGGCCCCGGTAAGTCTGGTTGGCCGGCTGGCCGGGGAACGGCCGCGCCGCGCCGCCCTGCCTGACCTCGCCGCGCGGCACCGCTGCGGATTCGGGGCGTGGCCGCGGCACCTGCATGCCGCCCGTTGCCGGCGGCCGGGGTGCACGCAGCGGAGCCGGCTCGCGCGGCGGCTGGCTGCGCGAAGCGGCCGGGGACGCGGGCGCCGACCGTCTCACCTCGCCATAGCGCGGCGGCAGCGGCGGCGGCAGCCGCTCCGGCCCCACCTCGGCGCCACGGGGCGGCCGCGGCAGGCTGCGCACATCCTCGGCCTGGCGAACCGGCGGAATCACGTAGCGGGATTGCGTCGCGTCGCGGCTGCGAAGGCGCGCTTGGTCGTCCTGCCACGGTTCTGCCTGCGCGCGTTCGCGCGGCAGGCGCGTCGACACCACCGGACGCGAGGCGATTTCGCGCGGCGGCGGCACCCCCCTGGGCGCGCCGCCGAACAGGCTGGCGCGCGAGGGCTTGACCGGCAGCCCGCCGCGCACCGGCGCAAATTCGGCAGCGCGGTAGCGCGTTTCCGCGACCGGGCGGATCCGCTCGCGCCCGAACTTGTCGGCCGGCAAGGTGAGAACGGCATGCGGCAATCCGGCATTGTGGAAATGGATCTCCTCCGCCTTGATGACCGTGGTTTGCCTGATCACCACGTTGTTGACGATGCGTGGCCCGCCCCAGCCCGCCCAGCGGGGGTGGCCGCGACGTTCGGAACGCCCCCACCACGGTAGCACCGGCTCGCCCCAGGAGAGCGCCACCCACCACAATCCGGGCAGGCCGATGCTGATGCTCGCCGACACGTCGTGGCCGCGGACCATGAACGCCACCAGCGCCGGCGAGTACACCGGACGCCGCACCACCGGCCCCGGCGCCCACGCCCAGAAACCGTCGACGAAGACCCAGCGGCCGTAATGAAAGGGCGCCCAGCCCCACGGCGCATCATCGATCCAGGTCCATTCGTAATAAGGATCCCACACCCACGAGCCGGTGCTGTAGGGCGCCCAGCTGGCGCTCACGCCGTAAGGAATCCACACCGAACCGTAGCTCGGCACCACGCGCCAGCTGCCGTAGTGATCGAGCTCTTCCGTACCGTACACATCGGCCGGCAGATAGCGGCTGCTGATCGACTCGCCGCTGCGCTCGCTGCGCGCATCGTTCCAGCGATCCCAGGCATCCGGCGCATCCGCGGCGTAAGTGGCCACTTTCACCGGGTTGCCCGCGGTGACGACGATGTCTTCGGAGGGGTAAATGGCCAGCGAGCGGCCGTCAACCGTGGTCACGGTGGCCTCGCCGCCACGGCGGGTGATGAAGTGGGTTTCGCGGCTGTCCACCTCCACCCGGTAATAGCCGGGGTGCCCGACGACGAACACCGCATTCGGCGTGCTCACCTCCAGCGTGTCGCCTACCGCGATGCTGCGCATGTCGAAGGAAGCCCGTCCGCCGGTCAGTTTGAACTGGATGCGGCGCTCGTCCTGCTCCAGCAGCGACAGCTGGCTGTTGGCGTCCGCGCGCACGAAACTGCGGCTGCCGAATTGCACCTCGAAATTGGCGTCGTTGCCGCTATACAGCGCGTCGCCCTCCGCCAGCGCCAGGTTGGGGCGCGCCCGCGCCCACTCGTCGGCCCCCTGCCTCCAGTACGACACCTCGCCGTCGACGAAGCTCAGCCGCGGCGGCGTGGGCGCCCACGCCTCGTCGCCCTCCTCCTGGGCCAGCGCGAAGCCAGACAGGGCAAGCAGAAACACCAGCGGAACCAGCCAGATGCGTTGCAGGGCGTTCATGGAAACTCCCCAATGTCCGGATCAAGTCAGGCAGACGGGTAAAGCGGGCTTTTCCGCCCGCTCGGCTTTTTTCTTTATAGCCTGCCGTGCAAGGGGGGGAAGACGGATACGCAGCCGATGTTCTTCAAGTCCGCCAGGCTGCCGGCTGGCGCCCCGGCACGACAGCAACGGCGGCCCCCGGGTTGCGGCGATGCGCGTGCCCGGGGCACGTGTCAGCCGAACACGCAGACCTGGTTGCGCCCCCGCTCCTTGGCCCGATAGCAGGCGACATCCGCGGCCTGCAAGGTCTTGTCGGCGTCCATCGCCGGGTCGAGCCGGACCAGGCCAATGCTGGTGCCGACCTGAAAAACCTTGTCTTCCCAGACGAACCGGTATTGTTCGACATCGTCCCGGATGGCCTCGGCGATCTGGCACGCCTTGTCGTACCCGCAGTTGGCCAGCCCGATGCAGAACTCGTCGCCGCCGAGCCGGGCCACGAGGTCGCCGCTGCGCACATGCCGCATGAAGAGGCCGGCCACCTGGCGCAGCACCTCGTCGCCGGCAAAATGCCCGCAGCTGTCGTTGATCCGCTTGAACTTGTCCAGATCGATATAGAGCAGGACATGATGCGCGCCCTGGGCGCGCGTCTCCCCGACCAGTTCGTTCAGGCGCCGCCGCATCTCGCGCCGGTTGGCCAGGCCGGTGAGCGAATCGTGGCTCGCGGCCCAGGACAGCTGTGCGGCGGTGGCAACCGCAATCTCGGTCTGCTGGCTCAGTTTCGATTCGGCGTGCCGGGAGCGCAGGATCACCAGCCACGCGATCACCAGCCCCATGGCCAGCGCCAGCGCCGCCAGGCCGAGCATGTAAGCGGCGGCGTCGCGGTAATCGATCTCGGACTCGTGCAGCGACTGCCGATTCAAGCGGCGATACTGTTCGACCATCTCGTTGAAAACCTCAAGCAGCCGGTTCTCGACCGGCCGCACGTCGCGCAGAAGTATGCCGAGTGCGGCCTCGCCCCGGTCGGCCATGGCCAGTTCGATGACCTTGGCATGGAGCAGCTCGTCGCGCTGGATCAGTTCGCGCGCCCTGCCCCAGATGGCCTGTTCCTCGGGGCTCATGCCCAAACCGAGCAGGCGGTCGCGCGCCCGCACAAACTTCGCTGCCTGAGCCTGAAAACGCATGTATTCCTCGTCGCGCTCGAACGGGTCGTGCAGCACCACCATCTGGCTCAGGCTGGCGAAGCGCTCGCGCGACAGGCTGCGCATCTGAAACACGCTTTCGGTCTTGACGTTGCTTTCGGTGACCAGATTCACCATCCGCACCTTGATCGTCGCCATGTGCGAAAGGCCGAGACCGGTCAGCATGAGCATCAGCACCAGCACCATGGTGAAACCGATGGCGATGATCCGCTGGGTGCCAAGCGCGCCCAGACTCGAGCCGATGTCGGGTGCGGCAAATCGCCGGACGGCGCGTGCCGTCCCGCCTGTGCCGGCTTCGGAATCCTGCATCAGCGCATCCCCCTCACGCCGTCAAAGCCCGCATCACCGCCCTGGGCTCGCGGTCGATCAAGTTCAGCAACACCAGGGCGGGGCCGTGGGGGATTCTGTCGCCCCGCTCCCAATGGCGCAAGGTGGCGACGGAAAATCCGAAGCGGGCGGCGAACTGCGCCTGCGTCAGCCCCAGGCGCTTGCGCAGGTTTGCCACGTCGACCTCGTACGGGTGATATTCGACGATCCCGGCCGCTTCGCCTTTGGCATGGGCGGCCGCTGCGGCCGCCTCTTGCTTGATGCCTTGAAATGCATGCATGTTCAACCTTCCAGCCCGCCGAAGCCGCGTTCAGCCAGGCCGGGCAGTTCGTTACGCCCGCTCCGGCGCCCGGGCAAGCCTCCACTCGCCCGAGTATAATCCAATGGATTACAAATCGCGCGCGGCCGCCCGGCTCAGCGCAGCACCAACCGCTCCACCACGTAGAACAGCGCGGCAATCAAGCCGACCATGAGCGCAAAGCGCAGCACGCGGCCGATATGGCCGAGATATTTGCGGTTGCCGCTGAACAGCCACGCCAGTCCGAGCGCCGCCACCGCGATCAGCAGGGCGACGATCAGCAGACGAACGACGATCATGCCGCGAGGGGGTGCAGGTGCAGAAAGGCGGCGGGGACGTCTTCGTCGCGCTGGAAGCTGACGAATTCCCAGGATTCCCGGTGCTGCAGCAGTTCGCGCAGCAGCGCGTTGTTGAGCGCGTGGCCGGATTTGTAGGCCTCGAAGGCGCCGATGACGGGATGGCCGAGCAGGTACAGGTCGCCGATGGCGTCGAGCACCTTGTGCTTGACGAACTCGTCGTCGTAGCGCAATCCGTCCTGATTGAGCACACGGTATTCGTCCATGACGATGGCGTTGTCGAGCGAGCCGCCCAGCGCCAGGCCCTGGTTGCGCAGGTATTCGACCTCGTGCATGAAACCGAAGGTGCGGGCGCGCGCGACCTCCTTCGTATAGGCGGTGTCGGCGAAGTCGATGCTGACGGTCTTGCCGCTGCGATCGAACACGGGATGCTTGAAGTCGATGGTGAATTCGACCTTGAAGCCGTTGTGCGGGACGAAGCGCGCCCACTTGTCGCCGTCGCGCACCTCGATCGGCCGGGTGATGCGCACGTAGCGCTTCGCCGCGTCCTGTTCGACGATGCCGGCGGATTGCAGCAGGAACACGAACGGCGCCGAGGAGCCGTCCATGATGGGAATTTCGGGGCCGGTGAGGTCGACCAGCAGGTTGTCGATGCCGAGGCCCGCGAGCGCGGACATCAGATGCTCGACGGTGGACACCTTGGCGGGGCCGGATTCAAGCATCGAGCACAGCCGGGTGTCGGTGACGAGATAGGGGTCGGCCTTGAGTTCGGCGGGCGGATCGAGATCCATGCGCCGGAACACGATGCCGGTGCCGGGTCCGGCCGGGCGCAGGGTCATCTCGACCTTGACGCCGGAATGCAGGCCGACGCCGCTGGCCTTGACCGGTGTTTTCAGGGTGCGTTGCTTGATCATCTTGTCATTTTAACCGCTCGGGCGGGCGCGCAGCGGTTTACCCGGGTTCCGTCCGCAGACGGCTCCCGGGCGAAGAGCGGCATTCCCGTTGCACCGGCTCAGTCGGCCTGGCGGCGCAGGAAAGCCGGAATGTCCAGGGTGTCGATGCCGGAATCGGTCATCGCCTGGATGGTGCGGCTGCGGCGGCTGGTCATCACGCTGGGCAGTTCTTCGCTGCCGCCCACCATCATCGGCGCATCGTCGGTGCCGGTGCGGATGATCTGCATCGGCTTCGGCTGCTGGCGGGCAACGGGGTTGCCGAGACCGGTGGCGACCATGGTGACGCGCAGGCCCTCTTCCATGCTGTCGTCGAGCACCTGGCCGACGATGACCGTGGCTTCCTCGGCGGTGAAGCTCTTGATGGTGTCCATCACCTCGTGGATCTCGCGCATCTTCACGGTGGAGGAGGCGGTGATGTTGACCAGCACGCCGCGCGCGCCGGCCAGGTTGACGTCTTCCAGCAGCGGGCTGGCGACGGCCTGCTCGGCGGCGATGCGGGCGCGGTTTTCACCGCTGGCCAGCGCCGAGCCCATCATCGCCATGCCCATTTCGCTCATCACGGTGCGCACGTCGGCAAAGTCGACGTTGACGAGGCCGGGGCAGTTGATGACTTCGGCGATGCCGCCGACCGCGCCGTGCAGCACGTTGTTGGCGGCCTTGAAGGCGTCCAGCATGGAGACGTCGTCGCCCAGCACCTGCATCAGCTTCTCGTTGGGGATGATGATCAGCGAATCGACGTGGCGCGCCAGCGCTTCGATGCCGGCATTGGCGGCGCGCACGCGCTTGCCTTCGAACATGAAGGGTTTGGTCACCACCGCCACGGTGAGGATGCCGAGCTCCTTGGCGACCTCGGCCACCACCGGCGCGGCGCCGGTGCCGGTGCCGCCGCCCATGCCGGCGGTGATGAACAGCATGTCGGCGCCGTCGATCAGCTCGGCGATGCGCTCGCGGTCTTCCAGCGCGGCTTCGCGGCCGACCTCCGGATTGGCGCCGGCGCCGAGGCCCTTGGTCACATTGTTGCCGAGCTGCAGCTGCAGCTTGGCCTGGTTGCGCTTCAACGCCTGCGCGTCGGTGTTGATCGCGATGAATTCCACGCCATTCAAACCCGAGCTGATCATGTGGTCGACCGCATTGCCGCCGCAGCCGCCCACGCCAATCACCTTGATCACCGCATCCTGGGTATCCACATCCATCAGTTCAAACATCTTGCTCTCCTCTTTTTCCCGAATCAAAACCACACTCAAAAATCCTTTGACGCCGGCGCCGCGATGCATTGAACGCATCCGGCACCGCCGTCAAATCCCGTTTCGACGTCGCTGCGTTCGATCGCAGCGCAGCGGCGTCAGAAATTTCCCTTGAACCAGCTCTTCATGCGCTCGAATATGTCCTTGAAATTGTTGCCGGACAGTTTCGGCGCATCGCGCCCGCGCGCTTCCAGCCCGGCCATCAAGAGGCCCATGCAGGTGGCGTAGCGCGGGTTGCGCATGACGTCCGCCAGCCCGCCCTCGTAGCGCGGCCAGCCCATGCGTACCGGCATGTGGAAGACCTCCTCGCCGAGTTCGACCATGCCCTGCATGCCCGCCGAACCGCCGGTGATGACGATGCCGGACGACAGCAGTTCCTCGAAGCCGCTGCGCCGCAGCTCGGCCTGCACCAGCGAGTACAGCTCTTCCATGCGCGGCTCGATGAATTCGGCCAGCGTCTGCCGCGACAGCGTGCGCGGCGGGCGGTCGCCGATGCCGGGCACCTCGATCATGTCGCGCGCGTCGGCCAGCTGGCGCAACGCGCAGCCGTACTGCACCTTGATGTCCTCGGCCTCTTTCGGCGGCGTGCGCAGCGCCACCGCGATGTCGTTGTTGACCTGGTCGCCGGCCACCGGGATCACCGCGGTGTGGCGGATCGCGCCGTTGGTGAACACGGCGATGTCGGTGGTGCCGCCGCCGATGTCGACCAGGCAGACGCCGAGTTCCTTCTCGTCCTCGGTCAGCACCGCCATCGCCGAAGCGAGCGGCTGCAGCACCAGGTCACCGACTTCGAGCCCGCAGCGGCGCACGCACTTGATGATGTTCTGCGCCGCCGACACCGCGCCGGTGACGATGTGCACCTTCACCTCGAGGCGCACCGCGCTCATGCCGAGTGGATCGCGCACGTCTTCCTGGCCGTCGACGATGAACTCCTGCGGAATGGTGTGCAGGATCTGCTGGTCGGTCGGGATGTTCACCGCACGCGCGGTTTCCACCACGCGGTCGACGTCCATCTGGCTGATTTCCTTGTCCTTGATGGCAAACATGCCGTGCGAGTTGAAGCTCTTGATGTGGCTGCCGGCAATCCCCGTGTAGACCTCGCGGATCTTGCAGTCGGCCATCAGCTCGGCCTCTTCCAGCGCGCGCTGGATGGCGTTGACGGTGGCTTCGATGTTGACCACCACGCCGCGCCGCAGGCCGCGCGACGGGTGCGTGCCCATGCCGATGATCTCCAGCATGCCCTCGTCGTTGATCTCGGCGACGATGCAGACGATCTTGGAGGTGCCGATGTCGAGGCCGACAACCAGGTTTTTGGGGTCTCTTGGCTTGCTCATGTTTTACTCGATTTGAAAGGGGACGCGCCGTCCGGCATGCGCACGGCAAACCCGTCGGGGTAGCGCAGATCGACGGTGACGGGCACAAGCGATGCGGCGGCCGCAGCGTCCGGGGCGGCCGCCGCATCGCCCTGCAGCGCCGGCCGTGCGCCGAACAGGCGCGGATACAGGACGGCGAAGCGCGCCAGCCGCGCCTCGGTGTGCAAGTGCCCCAGCGCCAGCTGCATGCCGTTGTCCAGCCGCATGCGCCAGGCCCGGCGCGGCGACAGGCGCAGCTCGGCTATGCTCATGCCGAGCGGGGCGAGCGCCGCCTGATGGCGGTGGTAGGCGGCGACCACCTCGGCGCTGCTGTCGTCGGGGCCGGACAGGCGCGGCAACTTTCCCGCCGCCGCCGCCACGAATACCTCGCCGTCCGCGTTCACCAGCGCGTTGTCGTTCCAGCGCGCCAGCGGCACATACTCGACCAGCGACACCACCAGGGTGTCGGGCCAGCGGCGCTCCACCCGCGCCTCGCGCACCCAGGGCAGTTTTTCCAGGCTGCTGCGCACGCGTTCGAGATCGACGGTAAAGAAGGTGCCGCGCACCTGGCGTTCGGCCACCAGCCGGATCTGCGCTTCGGTCACGTGCGTCGCCGGAGTTTTCACCTCGATGTTGCGCAGGGCGAACCACGGCTGCGCCGCCACCCAGCTGACCGCGCCATAGGCCAGCAGGCCGAGCGCGCCCCAGGTCAGCACGCGGGCGACCTGCGACAGCGGGTGGGCGGCAAGTTCGGGCGAAGCGCTCATGCCAGCGTCTGCTCCAGGATTTTCAGGCACAGGGCATCGAAATCCAGTCCGGCCGCGCGCGCAGCCATCGGCACCAGGCTGTGGTCGGTCATGCCGGGCGAGGTGTTCACCTCCAGCAGGTAGGGGTTGCCGAGGCTGTCCAGCATCAGATCGACCCGCCCCCAGCCGCGCCCGTCGACCAGGCGGAAGGCTTCCAGCGCCAGTTTCCGCAATGCCGCTTCCTGCGCGTCGGGCAGTCCTGCGGGGCAGTGATAGCGGGTGTCGTTGCGCAGATACTTGGCCTCGAAATCGTAGAAGGAGCGGTCCTTGGCCGGCTCCAGGCGGATCAGCGGCAAGGCGCTGTCGCCGAGGATGCCGACGGTGAACTCGGCGCCGTCGACGAATTTTTCCGCCAGCACCAGCGCGTCGTGCTCGGCGGCGGTTTCATACGCGGCCGCGAGCGTGCCGGCCTCGGTCACCTTGCTCATGCCGATGCTGGAGCCCTCGCGCGCGGGCTTGACGAAAATCGGCAGGCCGAGCTTCTTCTCCACTGCGGCGAAATCGCTGGTGGCGGCAAGCATCTCCCAGTCGGCCGTCGGCAGACCGGCGGCGCGCCACAACAGTTTGGTGCGCCACTTGTCCATGCCGACGGCGGAAGCCATCACGCCGCTGCCGGTATAAGGAATGTTCAGCAGCTCGAGCGCGCCCTGCATGCAGCCGTCCTCGCCGTAGCGCCCGTGCAGCGCGATGAAGACGCGGTCGAATTCGCCGCTGATCAGGTCGCCCAGGTTGCGGTTGGCCGGGTCGAAGGCGTGCGCATCGACGCCCTGCCGCGTCAGCGCCGCCAGCACCGCGGCGCCGCTGTTGAGCGACACCGGCCGCTCGGCGGAGGTGCCGCCCAGCATCACCGCGACTTTTCCAAACTTGCTCACTGCCGTTCTCCAATAATTCGCACTTCGCGGATCAGCCGCACGTTGGTGCGCGCCTCCACGCTGTCTTCCACATGCTCGATCAGACGCTCGATGTCGGTCGCCGTGGCGTTGCCCAGGTTGACGATGAAGTTGGCGTGCTTCTCCGACACCTGCGCACCGCCGATGCGGAAGCCCTTGAGCCCGCAGCGCTCGATCAGCCGCGCCGCATAATCGTCCGGCGGGTTGCGGAACACCGAGCCGGCGTTGGGCAGGTTCAAGGGCTGCGAGGCAATCCGCTGTTTCAGCAAAACCTTGATCGTTTCGCGCGAGGCGGCGCCATCGCCGCGGGCCAGCCGGAACCAGCCGCCGATGAACCATTCCTGCTGCGCGCGCTTCAGCGCCACATGGCGGTAGCCGGTGACGTATTCGTCCGGCCGCCGCTCGTTCAGCTGCCCCTGGCGGTCGAGCGTCAGCACCTGCACCAGCTTGTCCCAGGTTTCGCTGCCGTAGCAGCCGGCGTTCATTGCAATCGCGCCGCCGACGGTGCCGGGAATGCCGGCCCAGAATTCGCCGCCGACCAGGTCGTGGTTGGCGGCAAAGCGCGCCAGCTTGGGCGAGGCGACCCCCGCCTGGGCATACACCAGCGCCGTATCGATCCCCGCGGGCGCAGGCGGAAAGCCCTGCGTGCGGCTTTCGAGCGCGAGCTTTTTCAGCACGCCGTGCAGCAGGATCACCACCCCCTTCACGCCGCCGTCGCGCACCAGCAGATTGCTGCCCAGCCCGACCATGTGGATGTCCTCGTGCGCAGGCACCGAGCGCACCAGCCAGACCAGGTCGTCAAGGTCGGCCGGGATGTAGGCGCGCTGCGCGGCGCCGCCGGCACGCCACGACACGTGTTTCTTCATCGGCTCGTTGTAGAGGAAGCGCCCGCGCAGCACCGGCGCGGCGCCGCCCGCCATGTCGATCTCGCTCATGCGGTAGTCATGCCGCATGGGTACCTCCCAAAGCCGGCGCCACCTGGCCGATGCTGCCGGCGCCCATCACCAGCACCACGTCGCCCGCCCGCGCGAGATCGCGCACCGCGGCAGGCACCTCGGCGACGTTTTCCACGAATACCGGCTCGACCTTGCCGGCCACGCGCACGGCGCGCGCCAGCGCGCGGCCATCCGCTGCGACGATCGGCGCCTCGCCTGCGGGATAGACCTCGGTCAGCACCAGCACGTCGGTCTCCGACAGCACTTTCACGAAGTCCTCGAAACAGTCGCGGGTGCGCGTAAAACGGTGCGGCTGGAACACCAGCACCAGCCGCCGCCCGGGGAAGGCGCCGCGCGCGGCGGCGAGCGTCGCTGCCATTTCCACCGGGTGGTGGCCGTAGTCGTCGACCAGGCAGTAGCTGCCGCCGTCCTTGGCGGCCTGCTCGCCGTAGCGCTGGAAGCGCCGGCCGACGCCGTGGAATTCGCCCAGCGCCTCGACGATGGCGGCGTCGTGGGCGCCGACTTCAGTCGCCACCGCAATCGCCGCCAGGGCATTCAACACGTTGTGCATGCCGGGGTGGTTGAGCACCACGCCGAGGTCGGCCATGCCTTCGCGCTTGACGGTGAAATGCATGCGGCCGTTCTCGAAGCGCGCATCGACCGCGCGCACCTGCGCCGCTTCGGCGAAGCCGTAGGTGGTGATCGGCTTGGTGATGCGCGGCAGGATTTCGCGCACGTGCGGATCGTCGATGCACAGCACCGCCATCCCGTAAAAGGGCAGGCGCTGGCAGAAATCGACAAAGGCCTGCTTCAGCCGCTCGAAGTCATGGCCATAGGTGTCCATGTGATCGGCGTCGATGTTGGTGACGATGGCGATCACCGGCGTCAGGTAAAGAAAGGAGGCGTCGGATTCGTCGGCCTCGGCCACCAGGAAATCGCCCTTGCCGAGCCGCGCATTGGTGCCGGCGGCGGTGAGCTTGCCGCCGATGACATAGGTCGGGTCCATCCCGGCTGCGCCGAGAATGCTGGCGACCAGGCTGGTGGTGGTGGTCTTGCCATGGGTGCCGGCGACCGCGATGCCCTGCCGCAGCCGCATCAGTTCGGCCAGCATCAGCGCACGCGGCACAATAGGGATCTTCTTTTCGCGCGCGGCGATCACCTCGGGATTGCTGTCCTGCACCGCAGTCGAGGTGACGACCGCATCGGCTTCGGCAATATTTTCGGCCGCGTGGCCGCGCTGGATGCGCGCACCCAGTTTCGCCAGCCGCTGCGTCACCGCGTTGTCGGCCAGATCCGAGCCGGACACCGCGTAGCCTAGGTTGAGCAGCACTTCGGCGATGCCGCTCATACCGACGCCGCCGATGCCGACAAAGTGGATGTGTTTGACGGCGTGTCTCATTGCGGCCTCCCCCACTGCGGCAGCCGGCAGGTCGGCACCTGGCGCCGCTCGCGGCCGGTCGCATCCCGCAAGCGGGAACCCTGCTCCCTGCTCGCAGCGACCATGCCGACAAAGTGGATGGGTTTGACGGCATGTCTCATTGCGCGAGTGCCTCGCAAATATCGGCGACCTGCCGGGTCGCATCGGGGCGGGCGAGTTTCATGGCCTTGCCCGACATGGCGGCGAGCGTGGCGCGATCGAGGCCGCCGATCAGGGTGGCGAGCTTTTCCGCGGTCAGCTCTTTCTGCTGCACCAGCCAGGCCGCGCCGGCGTCGGAGAGAAACTCGGCATTGCCGGTCTGGTGGTCGTCCACCGCGAACGGGAAAGGCACCAGCAGCGCGGGCACGCCGGCGCAGGCGAGTTCCGCTACCGTCATCGCGCCGGCGCGGCAGATGGCGAAATCGCAGTCGCGGTAGGCGACGGCCATGTCCTCGATATAGTCGCGCACCTCGGCCTCCACCCCGGCGGCGGCGTAGTGGGCGCGCAGCGCATCGAGGTGCTGGCGACCGGACTGGTGCACCACCTGCGGACGCTGCCCGGCGGGCAGCAGCGCCAGCGCTTGCGGCACCCGTTCGTTCAGGGCCTGCGCGCCGAGGCTACCGCCCACCACCAGCAGGCGCAGCGGCCCGCTGCGGGCGGCGCGGTCGTCTGCCGGCACGGCGGCAATGTCGGCGCGCACCGGATTGCCCACCCATTCGGCCGCCACGCGGCGGCACGGAATGGGCTTGTCGTGCGCATGGGTGAACACCTTGGGGAACGCCGTCAGCACGCGGGTGGCCAGGCAGGCCAGCACGCGGTTGGTCAGCCCGCCGACCGAGTTCTGTTCGTGGATCACCAGCGGCCTGTTGAGCAGGCTTGCCATCATGCCGCCGGGAAAAGCGGTGTAGCCGCCCATGCCCAAGACGACGTCGGGCCTGCGCTGCAGGATGGCGCGCAGGCTTTGCCCGAACGCGACCAGCAGCATGGCCGGCAGCAACAGCTTCTGCAGCACGCCCTTGCCGCGCACCCCGCCCATCGACACCCACACCATGTCGATCCCCGCCTGCGGCACCACGCGCGCTTCGAGGCCGTTCCTGGTGCCGAGCCAGAACACCTCCCAGCCGCGCGCGCGCAGGGCGTCGGCCACCGCGAGCGCGGGGTAGACGTGGCCGCCGGTGCCGCCGGCCATGACCATGAGGGTGCGGTTGGCGGCCGCCATCAGAAGGTTTTCCCCCGCATCATCTGCCGGTGCTCCCAGTCGATGCGCAGCAGCACCGCGATCGCCAGGCAGTTGGCGACGATGCCGCTGCCGCCGAACGACAGGAAGGGCAGGGTCAGCCCCTTGGTCGGCAGCAGGCCGACGTTCACCCCCATATTGATGAGCGCCTGCACCCCGAGCCAGATGCCGATGCCCTGCGCCACCAAGGCGCAGTAATTGCGCTCGAGCTGGGCCGCGCGATGGCCGATCAGGAAGGCCTTGACGATGAGCCAGGCGAACAGTCCGATCACCACCGTCACGCCGACGAAGCCGAACTCCTCGGCGATGACGGCGAGCAGGAAATCGGTATGCGCTTCCGGCAGATAGAACAGCTTTTCGATGCTGCCGCCCAGCCCCAGCCCCAGCCATTCGCCGCGGCCGAAGGCGATCAGCGCATGCGACAGCTGGTAGCCTTTTCCATACGGATCGGCGAACGGGTCCATGAAGCCGAGCACGCGCTGCAGACGGTAGGGCGAGGTCAGGATCAGGATGACGAAACCGACCAGCAGCACCACCACCAGCCCGGCGAAGACTTTCCAGTTGAGGCCGCCGAGGAACAGGATGCCCATGGCGATGGAGATGATGACGACGAAAGCGCCGAAATCCGGTTCGCGCAGCAGCAGCGCGCCGGCCAGCATCATCACCGCCGCCATCGGCAGGAAGCCCTTCTTGAAATCGTGCATGAAGGCGGCCTTGCGCGTGGTGTAGTCGGCGGCGTACAGCACGGCAAGAAACTTCATCAGTTCGGACGGCTGCAGGTTGGCGAAGCCGAGCGGAATCCAGCGGCGGCTGCCGTTGACTTCGCGGCCGACGCCGGGGATCAGCACCACCACCAGCAGCAGCAGGCCGGCGAGGAAGAGATAGGGCGCCGCCTGCTGCCACACCCGCATCGGCACCTGGAACGCGGCCATGCCGACGCCGACGCCGAGCGCGATGAAGATGCCCTGCCGCAGCAAATAAAATTCGCCGTTGTGGCCGGTGTACCTGGCCGCCTCGGCGATCGCGATGGACGCGGAATACACCATCACCAGGCCGATCGCCAGCAGGCCGAGCGCCAGCCACAGCAGGCTGAAGTCGAGTTCGGCACTGGGCTTGGGGGCGCGCGCGGTGTAGAGCATCAGCCAGTCGCCCTTTCTGCCGCCAGTTTTTTCACGGCGTCGATGAACACCTCGGCACGATGGGTGTAGTTGCGGAACATGTCGAAGCTGGCGCAGGCGGGCGACAGCAGCACGGCATCGCCGGGCTGCGCCAGGCGATGCGCCTGCGCGACGGCATCGGCCATGCTTTCGACTTTGTGGCTATCGATGCCGCAGCCGGCAAGCGCGGCGGCGATCAGCGGCGCGTCGCGGCCAATCAGCAGCACCGCGCGGGCGTTGGCTTCGACGGCGGCCTTGAGCGGGCCGAAGTCCTGCCCCTTGCCGTCACCGCCCAGGATCACCACCGCGCGGCGACGGCCCATGCCGTAGAGCGCGGCCTCGGTAGCGCCGACATTGGTGCCTTTGGAATCGTCGTACCAGGTCACGCCGTCGATCTCCGCGATCTTTTCCACCCGGTGCGGCAAGCCCTTGAAATGCACCAGGCCGCGCAGCAGCGCCTCCATCGGCAGGCCCAGCGCGCGGGTCAGCGCCAGCGCCGCCAGCGCGTTGGCGGCATTGTGCAGGCCGGCCACCGGCAGGGCGGACAAGGGCAGCAGCATGTCGCCGCCGAGGCAAAGTTCGTCTTCGCAGAGGCCGAACTGCTCGCCGCGCGGGCAGCGGTCGAGGCCGAAGCTGACCACGGTACGGCCCGGCCGGGCCATGGCGAGGCTGCGCGCATCGTCGCGGTTCAGCACCTGCACGCCGTCGCCGCTGAAAATCCGCGCCTTGGCCGCCGCGTAGGCTTCCATGTCAGGATAGCGGTCCATGTGGTCTTCCGACAGGTTGAGCACGGTGGCGGCGTCGGCGTTGAGGCTGGTGGTCGTTTCCAGCTGGAAGCTGGACAACTCCAGAACCCACACCTGCGGCGCGGGCGCCAGCCCCTGTTCGATTTCGGCCAGCGCATCCAGCACCGGCAGGCCGATGTTGCCCGCCACGCAGGTGGACAGCCCGGCCATGCGGCACATGTCGCCGCACATCGCGGTGACGGTGCTTTTGCCATTGCTGCCGGTAATCGCGAGCATCCGCATCGGGCCACTTGAATTGGGAGACTCGGCGCGCTGGGCGTTGAGCGTATGGATGGCGCGGGCGAACAGTTCGACGTCGCCCACCGCCTCGACGCCTGCGGCGATGGCGCGGGCGACCGCCGGATCGGCCAGCGGCACGCCGGGGCTCACCACCAGCAACTCGGCTGCCTGCAGCCGCGCATCGTCGAATGCGCCGGTATACAGCGGAACCTGCGGCAGCAGCTCGGCCAGCTGTCCGGCGTGCGGCGGCGCTGCGCGGCTGTCGGCCACGCTCACCACTGCGCCGCGCGCCGCCAGCCAGCGCGCGCACGACAGGCCGGTGTCGCCGAGGCCGAGCACCAGGACCTGCTTGCCGGCGAGTTGCAGGCTGTCGTAGTTCATCTCAGTTTCAGGCTCGAAAGGCCGATCAGCACCAGCATCATGCTGATGATCCAGAAACGCACCACCACCTGGTTCTCCTTCCAGCCCTTGAGTTCATAGTGGTGGTGGATCGGCGCCATGCGGAACACGCGCTTGCCGGTGAGCTTGAACGAGGCGACCTGCACCATCACCGACAGGGTTTCCGCCACGAACACGCCGCACATGATGAAGAGGACGATTTCCTGGCGCACGATGACCGCGACCACGCCGAGCGCCGCCCCCAGCGCCAGCGCGCCGACGTCGCCCATGAAGACTTCCGCCGGGTAGGCATTGAACCACAGGAAGGCGAGCCCCGCCCCCGCCATCGCGGCGCAGAAGATCGCCAGCTCGCCGGCGCCGGGAACGAAAGGCACGCCGAGGTATTTGGAGAACACCGCGTTGCCGGCGACGTAGGCGAAGATCGCCAGCGCGCCGGCCACCATCACGGTCGGCAGGATCGCCAGGCCGTCGAGGCCGTCGGTCAGGTTGACCGCGTTGCTGGCGCCGACGACGACGAAGTAGGTGAGCGCGATGAAAGCCGCTGCCGGCAACGCCAGGGTGGCGTGCTTGAGGAAGGGAATGATGAGTTCGGTGTGCGCCGGCAGGCTGGCGGACTGCCACAGGTAGGCCGCGACCGCGAGGCCGATCACCGACTGCCAGAAATACTTCCAGCGCGAAGGCAGGCCGCGCGAATTCTTTTCGACCACCTTGCGCCAGTCGTCGACCCAGCCGATGACGCCGAAGCCGAGCAGGGTGAGCAATGCCACCCACACGTAGTCGTTCGACAGGTCGGCCCACAGCAGCGTGGTGACGGCGACCGACACCAGGATCAGCGCGCCGCCCATGGTCGGCGTGCCGGCCTTGACCAGGTGCGTCTGCGGGCCGTCGCTGCGCACCGACTGGCCGATCTTCAGCGCGGTGAGCTTGCGGATCACCGCCGGCCCGACGATGAAGGAAATCGTCAGCGCGGTGAGCGTCGCCAGCACCGCGCGCAGCGTCAGGTAATTGAAGACGTTGAAGGCGCGGATGTCCTGGCCGAGTTGTTGGAATAGCCAAAGCAGCATGTCAGTGTCCTTGCCCGCCCGTTGAGGGCATCAATGCCCCGGCCGCCTGGCCGTCGGGCGCTTCTGTAAAGCTTTTGACCACGCGCTCCATCTGCATGAAGCGCGATCCCTTCACCAGCACCGTGGTGTCGGGCGCGAGTTCGTTTTCGAGTTCGGCAAGCAATTCCTGGATGCGTTCGAAGTGCATCGCGCCGGCGCCGAATGCGGCAGCGGTTTCTTTCGTCAACTCGCCCAGCGCCAGCAGCCTGTCCACCCCCGCGGCACGCGCGGCAAGGCCGATTTGCGCATGCATCGCCGCGGCGTCGCTGCCGAGTTCGCCCATGTCGCCCAGCACCAGCAGCTTCCTGCCGGGCTGCCGCGCCAGCACCGCCAGCGCGGCTCTGACCGAGTCGGGATTGGCGTTGTAGGTGTCGTCGATGAAGGTGCTGCCGTGCAGCGCGGCCGTTCTTTGCAGACGGCCCTTGACGCCGCCGAAGCCCGCCAGGCCGGCGACGATGCTGCGATGGCTGACGTCGAGCGCGAAGGCGGCGGCGGCGGCGGCAAGCGCGTTCATCGCGTTGTGCTCGCCCGGCACCTGCAGTTCCACCTCGAGCTCGGCATTCGGCAAGGCGATGGTCAGCATCGAGCCGAATCCGCCGGGCCGATAGCGGCCATGGATCGCCGCCGCCGGGGTCAGGCCAAAATCCAGCATGCAGCGGCGCGCATTGAGTTCGCGCCACATTCCGGCATACGCGCTGTCGGCGTTGAACACCGCGATGCCCGCATCGGTCAGGCCGGCGAAGATTTCGCCCTTGGCGCGCGCAATATTCTCAAGCGATCCGAGCAAGCCGATATGCGCCGCGAGCGCGTTGTTGAGCACCGCCACGTCCGGCCGCGCCAGACGCGTCAGATAATCGATTTCGCCGGCGTGGTTCATGCCCATTTCGAGCACGGCGAATTGGTGCGTCTCGCGCAGGCGCAGCAGCATCAGCGGCAGCCCGATGTCGTTGTTGAGG